>USCV01000013.1 GCA_900553225.1 uncultured Clostridium sp.
ATTGTTGTAATTATATTAGTACTTTTTTCTAAATATATAAGCAAATCTCTTTTTAATGAAGTAGAATTGTCGAAATATATTATATATTTAGCACCACTTGTTATTTTCATGTATCTAGATAATGTTATTGATAGCATGCTAAAGGGTTTAAATAAACAAACAAAAGTAATGAAAATAAATATTATAGATTTATTAACAACTATATTCTTTATACTTTTTCTTTTACCTGTTGGAGGAGAAATAGGCTATATAATTATTTTATATATAAGTGAAATTTTAAACTGTTTGCTAAGCTTAAGAGCACTGCTTAAAACCTAGATTTTAATATTTTAAAATTAACGACATTCAAAAAATTAGATACAACATAAATTTATATTGTATCTAATTTTCATTTAACTATTAAATAAAGTTTTATTTTCATATTTTAAATTTATAATCCAAAGCTAATTCCTAGTGCACTATTAATTTTATTCATAATATTTTCATCTTCAATATGTCCTATCTTTTCTTTTAATCTGCTTTTATCAATAGTTCTTATTTGTTCTGCAAGTACAACAGAATCAGCTTTTAGTCCACAATCTTTTGGTTTTATTTCAATATGAGTAGGCAATTTGTTTTTTCCTATTTGCGAAGTAACTGCTGCTGCAATTACTGTGGGACTGTGTTTATTTCCAACATCGTTTTGTATAATTACCACTGGTCGTATGCCTCCTTGTTCTGAACCAATTACAGGACTTAGATCTGCATAAAACATGTCTCCTCTTTTGACTACCATTTTTCTCAACTCCTATATATATTTGTATATCTATTCGTCATTTATATATTTTAAATATTAGTTTTAAGATAAACGATAGTCTCTACTAAACTTATAAATCATTCGAATTTAAATTTTCTAACTTAAATGCTAATACTTCTTCTTTGCTTAAACTATCAAATTTTATCTCATTATATAATATGTAAATTAATGTTTTATTGTTCTTATCTTGTATTAACATTTTAGTTGGTTTATTTGTATTTTTATCAATGTATAATTTTTTGCAAGAAGTGTAGTTATTTGCGTCTTTAACTTTAGTTTCCATTATATATTCCCCATTTTCTTCTTTAATACCTTTTTGACTATTATTTCTGTAATCATTTATAAAACTAGAAAGCCATAAAGTATTTTCAGTCATATATTGATAATTCTCCAAAATAGTACTTAAACCAAGTTTAGAGTTTTTTATTTCTAATTTTCCATCTTGCAGGATTGTTTGAACTCCTTGTATATTACTTGGTTCTAATACTTCTTGTTTTGCACCATTTTCTTTGCTATATTTCTGACTTAGTTTATATTTATTTTCATTTTTATTACTTTGTACTGTTACTTCTATTTTAGCTTCATAAGAACTAATATTCAAAATATATTCTTCTACTCCTCCGAGCAGATTTATTAATTATATTATTTCCTATTTTTAAATTTTTATAATTACATTTTACAAAAAATGCAATTATAATTAAAATTAATACTATAAACAAAATTAATATAATACTTTTCTTTTTCATTTTATTTTTATAACCATCCTTTCCTTTATAACACTAAAAAAAGAATAGTTTTATACTATTCTTCTTTTAAATTTATATGCATTCGGTTTTAAAGTATTCTATTAGACAATCCTTAACCTCTTTTTCTGAGTTTAATGTATTAATTTTTTCTCTAAATTTACTTGCATCTTTTAGACTTCTAACATAACATGCTAAGTGTTTTCTCATTTCTTTGATTGCTATATTTTCTCCTTTTTCTTTTACTGCTAAACTTAAATGTTCTAATATAATTTCTAATCTTTCTTCTTTATTTGGAAATTCTTTATTATATGTACCAAACTCTAAAAAATCCGAAATTTGTTTAAAAATCCATGGATTTCCCATCGATGCTCTTCCTATCATAATTCCATCTACATTAGTTTGATTAAATATTTTTAGTGCATCTTCTGGTGTTTTTATATCTCCATTTCCTATAACTGGAATACTTACTTCCTTTTTTACTTCTTTTATTATATCCCAATTAGCAGATCCAGAATAAAATTCTTTTCTTGTTCTTCCATGTATTGTAACAGCACAAGCTCCAGCTTCTTGTGCAATTTTGGCCATTTCCTTTGCAACAATATGTTCTTTATCCCAACCAATCCTAAATTTTACAGTTACTGGTTTATTAGTAGATTTAACAACATTTTCTATAATTTCTCCTGCTAAACTTAAATTTAATAATAATTTGCTTCCATCTCCATTTTTAACAATTTTTGGTGCTGGACATCCCATATTAATATCTATAATATCGGCTATATTACTCACATATTTTGTTGCATATTTCATTGATTCTACATCACTTCCAAAAATTTGTACTGCAATTGGTCTTTTTTCTCCTTCAGTATTTAATAACGTTTTTGTTTTTTCATCTCCATAAAAAAGAGCTTTAGCGCTTACCATTTCTGTACAAACTAACCCTGGATTAAATTTTTCGCAAACTAAACGAAATGGCAGGTCTGTTATTCCTGCCATTGGAGCTAATAGTAAATTGTTCTTTAGTTCGACATCTCCTATTTTTAAAGGTTTTATTTTCATTTTTTTACTTCCATTCCTGATTTATTTAATTATCTTATATAGCTTCAATAATATTACTTAGTTCTATTCAGCAAAAATTACTTTTTTTCTTCTTGCACTAATATTTAGTAGTAATCCAATCATTATCATATTTGTTAAAAGTGAACTTCCTCCATAGCTAACAAATGGAAGTGGAACACCTGTAATTGGTAATAGTCCCATTGTCATTCCTATATTTTCTACCATATGAAATAGAAAAATTCCTGAAATTCCAATTGCAATATAAGAACCTAAATCGTCTTTTGCAGTTTTGGCTATATTAATTGATTTGGTAATTAAAACTGTATACAGTATAATAACTAAACCTGCTATAATAAATCCCATTTCTTCGCCTATAACGGAAAAAATAAAGTCTGTTGTTTTTGGGTAGAGAAAACCAAGTTGTGTTTGATTTCCTTTAGTTATTCCCATTCCGAAAAGTTCACCTGCACCAATTGCAAGTTTAGATTGAATAACATTATATCCAGAACCCCTTGGGTCAAGGTCTGGATTTAAAAATACATCTATTCTTGTTTTAGCATGTTGAGGTAAAACAAAAAAGTACAATAAAGGTACTATAATAACAACAGATATAGCAGCTATAATAATATATTTTTTATCTAGTCCTGCAACAAATAATATAAGAACTGTTGCTACTAAAAAGGCAAGTGCTGTACCATAATCTGGCTGTTTTATTATCAATAGCACTGGTACCATAACAACTAGTAATACACTTATTAGTTTTAATGGTTTACTTATTTCACTTTTTCCTTCATTTTGTATTTTTGTTGTTACCTTTGCAAATAATATTATAACAAATATTTTTGCAAATTCGGCTGGTTGAAGCGAAAATGGTCCAAGTTCAAACCAACTTGTAGCTCCATTTATAGGTTTTGTAAAAAGCACTAATACTAATAAAATTAGAACAGCAGCATAAAAAAATGTGGATACCTTAGCTATTGTTTCATAATCAATTGCAATTACACAAATAGTAACTGGTATACCAATTGCAAGCCACATAAGTTGTTTTTTTAGTTCATCATGCTGTGTCTCTTGCGTTGCAGAATATAAAGCAACAATTCCAATGCCTATTAGTAAAATAGTACATATTAGAATACTCCATTGCATATTCTTGAAAATACTTTTCTTCATTCTTATGCTCCTATAATTTATTCTTTATTTTTTCTTTTTCTTAGAACTTATTGGTTTAGTAGACTTATTACTTTTTTTAGTACTTGCTACTTGCTTTGGTTCTTTTTCTTTCTTAATTTCTGCATCTTGCTTAGCTTCTTCTTTTTCTTTAGACTCTTGCTTATTTATATTGTTTTCTTTTATTTCATCTTTTTTTGTTTCATTAGATTTTGCATTATCTTTATTTTCTTTAATTTTAGTATTATTTTTATTAGAATCCTGTTTTTCAACTACTGCTTTTTTCTCGCTTTTTTTTACTTCATCTGAAATTTTAGTATTTTTATTTTCATTTTTTATATTTGTAATCGGAATATTTGCATATAGTGCAGGTGCTCCTATACTACCATCTTCATTTGTTTTATTTGTTAATTTTACATCAATTTCTTTTTCATCAACTTCAATATATTTTTTAATTACTTCAATTATTTCTTGTTTCATCATTTCAAGGAAGTCTGCAGACACATTTGCTCTATCTTGCATTAAGACTAAATGTAATCTTTCTTTTGCAGTATCTTTGGAATTTGTATTTTTCTCTTCGCTTTTTGCAAATTTCTTGAAAAAACTGATTATGCCTTCAAACATGTTATATTTCCCTCCACTATTTTTGCCTTATTTCCTTCTAAAGAATTTTAAAATTTTACTCCAAAATCCTTCATCTCTGCCAGGTATTGTTACTTCTATATTATCTCCTAATATTCTCCTTGCTATTTCTAAATATGCCTTTCCAGATGGTGCCTTTTTATTTGAAACAGCTGGTTCTCCTTTATTTGTTTGTGTAATAATGTATTCGTCATCTGGAATTACTCCAACTAAATCTATTGAAAGTAAATCTACAATATCGTCTACATCCATCATTTCACCTTTTCTTACCATATTAGGTCTTAATCTATTAACAATTAATTCTGGGTTTTTAATTTCAGAGGCTTCTAGTAGTCCGATAATTCTATCTGCATCTCTAATTGATGAAATTTCTGCTGTTGTAACTACAATTGCTCTATCTGCACCAGCTATTGCATTTTTGAAACCTTGTTCAATTCCAGCAGGGCAATCTATTAAAATGTAGTCAAATTCCTCTTTTAGTTTACTTGTAAGTTCTTTCATTTGTTCTTCATTTACCGCACTTTTATCTCTTGTTTGTGCAGCAGGAAGTAAAAAAAGTTCATTAAAACGCTTGTCCTTAATTAAAGCTTGTCTTAATTTGCACTTTTCTTCTACAACATCTACAATATCATATACAATTCTGTTTTCTAGTCCCATAACAACATCTAAATTTCTAAGTCCTATATCTGTATCTACAAGTACTACTTTTTTGCCATTTAATGCTAATGCTGAACCTAAATTTGCTGTTGTTGTTGTTTTTCCTACTCCACCTTTTCCTGATGTAATAACTATTACTTCTCCCATAAACTATTTTTCCTCCTTAAGTTATCTTTTAGATAACATAAAAACCATATTTTACTATAATATCATACCCCGAAATTGCCAAAAAGTCAAGCAAAAAGCATTTTAAAGGCATTTTAGAAGCTACTTTGACTTAACTTTAGCTACAATAACAGTCATATCATCCTTTTCCTGACCATAATCATTATCTATAGCTTCCTTAATTATAATATCTGCAATTTTTTGTACATCATCTGTTTTTATATCTTCTAGTAGATATTTAATCCACAACTCTTTATTTAGATACTCTTTATTTGAGTCTATTACTCCATCACTACAAATAACTAATATGTCTCCATTTTGCAAATCCTTATCATATGTTTCTAAATCAATATCAGATAATATTCCTGCTGGTAAAGATTGAGATTTTAATATTTGTACTTGGTCATCTCTTTTTATATATGTTGGACAAGCACCATTTTTTATAAATTCAACATTTCCTGCATATAAGTCAAATATCTCTACATCTAGTGTTGCATACATGTCTTCTTCTGTATTTGCTGATATTGTTGAATTTATTAATTTTATCGAATTTTCTTTTTCAAATCCGGATGTTAATAGTCTTTCTAACATCTTTATTGCTATTTTGCTACTCTTTCTTGCTTCTGGTCCAGAGCCCATTCCATCACTAATTGCAAGTAATATTTTTCCATCTTCTAATTTAGTTTGCGTACTTGTATCTCCTGATACTGGTGATCCCTTTTGGGTTGTTTTTGAGACTCCTACCTGCAATCTAAATTTATCTTTTGAAATGAAGGTGAACATACATATATCCTTTTCTTGTCTTAATCCACACTCTTGCTTTTGAAGTACCATATCGCAATTTAATACCTTTGATAAACATTGATTAATTTTCTTCATTCCGCATTGCAATCCGTCTTCATTTTCGCATATTGATGTATAAATTTTTACTTTATATCTTCCAGTTTTTTCTTTACTTATTTGCAAGTCTTTAACTGAAACTTCTTTTTGTTTTAATAAAACTTTTATCTTTTCCTTTTCTTCTACAAATTGTTCTTCTTTTTTAGTTATATCATTTGCAAGTTCCGAAATAGCCTGTGAAACACCTTCTAATTGTTTTGATACATTCTTTTTATTTTCATCTATCTTCTTTTTCCAAATAAAATTCAAATTGCTAACTCTGTAAGAAGAATTTATAGCCTTTATTACTTTTCTTATATCTAAATCTATACTATCATTTTTCGTGTTTGCACTAAATCCAAGTATATATCTATTATTTTTTTCCAAAACGTTAATTAATTCTCTTTGTGTCATAATTTCGTTTTCTTGTAGACTGGAATAGATTTCATCTTGAATTTTTTCATCATTATATAAATCATCAAATAGAATATTTTGTTCTAAGCCTTCTAAATTATTTTTTAGTTCCTCAATAAATACTTTTTTATTCTTTTCTTCTTGTTTTTTTATTTCATCTTCTGTTACTTCTGTAACAGCCGCCTCTCCAAAGCTTTTTGCCATTTCAGAAATTGTTTCTGAGATATTGTTTAATTTTTCCTTAGTTTCTCTATTTTCTTCTAATGCTCTTGTATTACTTTCAGATAGTAATTTTTCTTTTCCATATGCATTTTCAATATCAATTCCAACATTTTTAGGTATGGCTAAAAGTCCTAAAGATGCAATTAATATTTCTTGGAACATTATAATTGGAACTACATTTCCATTTGATACGTATGTAAGTACTGCATTTCCTAAAACAAAACCAGCAATTACACCGAATTTTTCCTAATTTATTAAATAATCCCGCGATCATACCAGATATTGCATAAGATGCTATCATTATTGGTTCACCGTTACTAATAATTCCAAGCACTACTCCTATAGTAATTCCTGAAGCTCCTCCAATTAGAATTCCATGTTTCCATCCTAGTATAAGTACAATTAAAATACTTAAGATATTTTTTAATGAAAATCCAAATATTTTTATTGGTTCGAATGCTGTTGCAGCTATTGCAATAAGAAGGCTTGCTCCAATAACTTCTTCTGTTGAAAAAACTTTCTTTTCTCCAAAATCTTTTACTACAGTTAATGAACTTGCAAAAATTTTATAAAAAAGTACAATTGAAACACTAACTAATAATCCAATTAAAAATTCGTACAAATAAAATGTTGTAAAGACCATTGGAATACTATTTACAATTAGTGCTGATATAAATAAATGAATACCTATTCTTCTTTTTTCATTTTGTTCTTGTTTTATAATTGGTTTTCTAATTGCTGTTGTTATAAATAAAACTAAAGAAGTAAATAGATATGCAAGCACCCCTTCTGTTCCTGAACTTATAAAGGTTCCTATTCCGCTTACTATAAATATAATTCCGATTGGAATACAATTGCTTAAAGCTGCTGCTAAAATAGCAACTCCAAAAACAGGCAAAATAACTGAACCTTCTAAATTGAATTTAACCATAGATATTAGAAAACATACAATATATAAAACAATGTTTTGTTTTGTAAATACTCTTGTTATAACTTCTTTTATATCGCTTTTCTTTTTAAATTCTACATCCTCATAAGAACCTTGTTTATTTTCAAAGTCCTTTGCTATATTTTGAAACATCCTTATACCACCCCTACTTTTTAAATTCTTATAGCATTTTAATACAAGGTATTAGTAATTATTTGTCGGTTTTGCTACACAGAACATAAAAAGTTTTTTACATCTTATGATTTATTTTTATTCTTTATTTTATATTTTTTATTTATTTACCATATTACGTTATTTATTTTATCGCAAAATGGCTAAAAATACAAGATTTATTCACAAATTCACATTATTATTACTACTAGTTTTTTTAATTATAATGTCTAAAAAATATATATTTAAGACAAATTCAACATAAAGCTTTCACTAATAATCACAGATTATTAATATGTTTAATATGGATTTTTGTAACACTATTTATCTATTATTCATATAATAAGTATAAAATACAATTTATTTCATAATTATCTAATGTTTGAATATATTTTAAAAGGGGTGATCTTACTTGAGTGAAGATATGTCAGGTATGTTTGAAAAACTAAGCAGTATGTTAAGCGGAAAAGAAATTCCTCCTGATATGCAAAATATTGTACAAAATCTTACTTCTAACTTGAATTCATCAAATCAAATTTCGGAGAATCAAAATAACTCTAATTCAAACTCACCTGGTTTTAATTCTTCAAATTCAAACTCCTCAAATTCAAATTCTTCTGAATCTAATTTTGGTGGTTTTGGTTCATATACAGAAAATAAAAAAGAAGAACGCAGTAATTCTGATTCAGGAAATGCACCAGAATTTGATATTAATATGATTATGAAAATGAAAACTATAATGGATTCAATGAAAAGTAACAAAAGTGATCCTAGAGCTAATCTTTTAAGGTCCTTGAAACCTTACTTAAACTCTAACAGGAAGGAAAAGGTTGACCAATATATTCAATTATTTAATATGAGTAAAGTATTCGAAGTTATGAATCCTCTAGGTGGTGACAAGAAGAAATGATATATAATTTCCCATATTATTCTAGAGCATACTATAGAAGACCACAGGGTAGTAATTACTACCCATATAATAGTTATTACAATTCAAGATATTATAATAATATAAATTCAAATTTTTCTAAAAATACATCTAAAAGAGAAAAAAATTATACTAATGAAGAAAAAAAACAAATAGAAGAAAGAGCCTCTTCTGATAATTCTGAAAAAGAGCTTTTTGAGATATTTGGAATAAAACTTTTCTTTGATGATATATTGTTAATTTGTCTTATATTCTTTTTATATAATGAAGGGGTTAAAGATCAATACTTATTTATTTCTTTAATTTTATTACTATTAACATGATTTATTAAAGGACTTGAAAACATTATTTCAAGTCCTTTAAATTTATATATCACCTTTTTAGTCATTTGCTTCCTCTGGAGCTTCAACTGGGCAAACTCCTGCACAAGTTCCACAGCCAATACAAGCATCTTGGTCAATAATATATTTGTCTTCTCCTTGAGATATACAACCAACTGGGCATTCTGCTGCACAAGCACCACAGCTAATACATTTATCAGTAATTTTATATGCCATAAACTCACCACCTTCCAATTTTAAATATCGTCATCTTGATTATTTTCAATCTCTTCTAATTTTTCTAGTTCTTCTAATTCTTTAAGATTGTTTTTTTCTTCTATATCTATACTTTCCTTTTCATTATTTTTTATTATCTTTATTTCACTTGCATTATATTTTTTAAAAAAGTAATCTTCTCCATCTGTTAATTTAACTTTTACAATTTCCTTAAGTGTTTCCACATTTTCTACTGTGCCTTCTCCATCAGGAGTTTTTACAATTGAGCCGGGTCTTGGAAGTCTTTTTAGCTTTTCTTCGTAAACCTCTTGTTCATATTTCAAGCAACACATTAATCTTCCGGCAACTCCCTGAAATTTTTGATGGATTTAAAGCGATATTTTGCTCTTTAGCCATTTTTATAGATACGGTATCGAAGTTTCCTAAAAAAGAACAACAACAAAGTTCTCTTCCACAAATTCCATTTCCACCAATTCTTCTTATTTCATCTCTAACACCTATCTGTCTTAATTCTATTCTAGTTCTAAAAATACTTGCTAAGTCTTTTACTAAATCACGAAAATCAATTCTTCCATCTGCTGTAAAATAAAATAAAACTTTACTGTTATCAAATTTATATTCTACATCTATTAAATTCATTTTTAACTTATGCTGTTTTATCTTTTGTTCACAAATTTTAAATGCTTCTGGCTCTTTCTTTTTGTTTGCTTCATAATTAGCTATATCTTCCTTTGTAGCAATTCTAACTATTTTTTTTAATGGAGCTATATTGTTATCTTGGCTTAAAACTTTCTTTGGGTATACCACAACTTGTCCAAATTCTTCTCCTAGAGATGTTTGAACTATAACATATTGATTCTTGTATACCTTTAAATTCCCTGGGTCAAAAAAGTATATCTTGCCTGGTCTTTTAAATTTAACCCCTACTACATTCTTCATTTATTTCCTCCCAAATTTTTATTAATAAGTAATCAATACTCATATCGAAATTACTATTAGATGATATTCTCCTTTTTACTTCTTCAATTATTTGCATACAATTTATAAATTCAGCTTGCTTTATGCACAAATTAGTACCATATGTTTCTTCAAAGAACATTACATTCATATAGTCTAATATTTCATTTATAATCTCTTTATTTTTTGTAAATAATTCAGCTTCTTTTAACACATCTAATAATGGTTGTTTATCTATTTTATTAATAATATCTTCAAGTTTTATATAGATATCTCTATTTTCTTTAATATGAATTAGCTTTTTTATGCTTCCATTTGCTCTTAAAAGTATTTTATCTTCTATACTTTCATTATTATTAAATTCTTTTAATTCCTCTATGGTCAATTTATTAAATAACATTTTTGTACAACGAGATTTTATTGTATTTAATAATTTATCCTCATCTGAAACAATTAAAATTATTACAGTATACTCAGGTGGTTCCTCTAATGTTTTTAGTAAACAATTTTGTGCCTCCTTTGTCATACTTTCAGCATCATCTATTATATACACTTTTTTTTGACTAATAACAGGTTTTTCATATACCTTTTGTTGGAATTCTCTTATCTGATCAATCTTTATATTTTTTCCATCTGGAACTATTTCTTTGAAATCTGGATGGCTTTGTGCTTCAAATTCGATGCATGATTTGCATTCTTCACAATTCTTTTCATTACTTAAACATAATATTTTTTTGGCAAATTCTCTAGCAATTAGTTTTTTTCCAATACCATCTATTCCTAAAAACATATAGCTATGACTAATCTTTCCTGAAAAAACTGCATTTTCTAAAACTTCTTTTTCTTCTTTGTTACCAATTATCTCTTCAAATTTCAAATGATTTTACCTCCGAATTTGGTTATTTTACTTTTCCAAACTTATTTAGTGGCCAAAAACGAAATGCTACTTTACTTTCAATTTTCTTAATTGGAACACATCCAAATCTTCTACAATCAGTTGATTGTGAACGGTTATCGCCCATTGCAAATACACAATCATCTGGTACTACAAGATCTGTAAATACTCCTTCTGTATCGCCTGTATAAACATCATCATTTAAATAACTTTCTTGTAATTCTTCTCCATTTATGTACACTTTTCCATTTTCTATTTTGACATGTTCTCCAGGAAGTGCAATTACTCTTTTAATAAAGCTTACTTTATTTATCTCTAAAACATAATAAGTAAATTTATTCCATAACCCCTTAGGCTCATTTTCATATTTTGCAACAGGATTTTGAAAATTGGCTTCATTTGCTGAAACATATGATGTACTTGGTGCTTCAAAAGTAATTATTTCTCCTCTTTTTGGTGTTTGATGAATTGTTCTAGACCACCTGTTTAGCCACAATCTTTGGTCTTGTAATAATGTAGGAACCATTGAATTTTGTTTTACAACTGTAGGTGTTCCAACAAAATATCTAATTAATATTGCAATTACAATTGCAATTAAAATACAATATACCCATTCTAATATACTTTTTTGTTTATCTGTTAATAATATCATTTTTTATAACTTCCTCTCATACTTTTATATATAACGCATTCATTATACTTTATTTACTATTCTTTTTCAAGATGATTTTGTTTGATTGTTGGAATTCTTATTACAACTTCTGTACCTTTTTGAGGTTCACTTTTAATATCAATGCTTCCATTATTTCTGTCTAAAATTTCCTTTGCAATCGATAATCCTAAACCTGTACCTCCCATTTGACGTGTTCTTGCTTTATCAACTCTATAAAATCTTTCAAAGATTCTAGCTAAATCCTCTTCTGGTATACCTATTCCATTATCAATTACTTTTATATATGCGTCATTATAAACAAATCCAACATAAATTTTTATGTTACCATTTTCATTTGTATATTTAATACTATTAGTTAAAATATTCAAGATTACTCTTTCTATTCCATATTTATCTGCCACTACTGGCGGAACATTTGCTGTTACAAAGCATTCGACATGATGGTGCTTTTTTTTAATTTCAATTTGCAATTTCTCTTGGCATTTTTTTACAAGCTCTCCTAAATCAAACTCTACTTTTTCATCTTGTATGTTATTGTTGTCATGTTTAGAAAGAGTTAATAAATCTGTTACAAGTTTTGCCATTCTCCTTGCTTCAGTTGCAATTACATTTAAAAATCTCTCTTGCGTATTTTTATCATAATCTCCTTCAAGAAGTGTATCTGCATATCCCATAATTGATGTTATTGGGGTTTTCAATTCATGAGATACGTCTGCAACAAATTCTTTTCTCATATTATCTAATTTTACATGTTCTGTAATATCTTGAATTAAAACAATAACACCAGAATTCTTATCATTTCTATCTTTGAATGTTTTAAATAGAATCGTTACATATCTATTTCCAATGCTAACTTTTTGTTCTGAAGAAGTAAGCTCATCTAAATAAATTAACTTTTCTAGATTAACCTCTACTTTTATTCTTTTAAAAATACTATCAAAATTATTATCTTCTTTTTCGAGCTCTAGTAATGAAATTGCAGCAGGATTTATATAAATAACCTCTCCTTTTAAATTAAATGCAATAATTCCATCTGTCATATGTACTAAAATTGTTTCAATTTGTTTTTTCTGTTCTTTTATATTGTTTAAATCTTCATTTAGATCCTTGGTAATTAGTTGAAAAGCACTAATAAATTCATTTTGTTCACCACTTGTCTTTTGTTTTATTAAATATTTATTTTTTTCTTGTTCTAAGTTATCTTTATTCTCTTCAAATATTTTAATAAAGTTCGTTATTGGGGCAACAATCTTTTTTACCGAAAAAATACCAACAATAGTTAGAGTAATTAAATAAAAAAACATACATATACCAGTTATTAATTTCATACTATTTATTTTTTCAGTAAAGACTTTCGAAATTTCTAAACTGCTACTCTCATCTATATTTTCAATTACAAGTTGATTAATGTTTCCTATTTCATTAATGCTTATTATACCAATTGTTCCAATCGCTAATAATCCAAATATTATAAATACGACTATCATTTTTATTTGTGTATTTTTTATCATAAAAATCCCTACCTTGGTTTAAACTAAATTTAAAACATCAAATCTAGTCTTTTGAAGCTAAAAGACTAAAGACCTGATGTTTATATTTATTTTGATGAAATATAATATCCTACTCCCCTTTTGGTAATAAGTATTTTAGGATTTGAGGTATCTTTTTCTATTTTTTCTCTAATCCTTCTAACTGTAACATCTACTGTTCTGATATCTCCATAATATTCATATCCCCACACTTTTTCTAAAAGGACCTCTCTTGTTACTACTTGTCCTGGTTGTTTTGCCAAGTACTTTAACACTTCAAATTCTCTTAGTGTAAGATTTATTTCTCTACCTCTTATTTTTACTTCAAATTTATCTAAGTCTAAATATAAATCTCCTACCTCTATTTTATTTTGCTTTTTAGGCTTAATTTCTTCCTTTACATCTTCCACTGGCTCTTGTGAAACTTCGACTTTTCTTAAGTTTGCTTTTACTCTTGCCATTAATTCCCTTACACTAAAAGGTTTTGTAACATAATCGTCCGCTCCTAATTCTAGACCCAATATTTTATCAATTTCTTCATCTTTTGCAGATAGAATAAGAATTGGAACATTTAATGTATGTCTTATCTTTTTGCATACAGCTAATCCATCCATTCTTGGTAACATTACATCTAGTAAAATCAAATCCGGTTTTTTAGCTATTGCTAATTCTACAGCTGTTTCTCCATCATATGCCTCTAATGTTTCATATCCTTCTTTTTGCAAATTATATACTAAAATATCAACAATTGGTTTTTCATCATCCACAATTAATATTGTTTTTTTCCCTTTTATGGTATTGTCCAAAATACATACCTCCATTCTTTGTCTCTTTTACTATATATTTTTTACTTTCTCTTCCTTTTATATCACATTTCTTAGTTTTCCACAAGTTTTTTCTTGAAATATTTATATTCACTACTCCTTTTAATTCACTAAAAAATAAAAAGCTGAATATATGATACAAGTTAAAGATTGAGTTACTATTTTAATTTACATATATAAATAAGACCTTTCAGATAACGAAAGATCTTATTTCTTTATACAATTACTTCAATATTGTATATTTTTCCATTACTGCTACCGTCATCAAGTAGAATGCGATTTTCATGTTCTACTCCATTAATTAAAACTTTACTTACACCTTTATTTATACCACTATTGTTTGAAACTTTTATATTATAAATGCTGTTTTTGAATTTATATCTTATAGAATATTCCTTCCATTCATTTGGAATACTTGGAGATATACTTAGATATCCATTTTCAACATTTAATCCTAAAATATACTTTATACCAGCTGTATACATCCAACTACTAGAACCTGTATACCATGTCCATCCACCTCTTCCGGCTAAATTTCCTTGTCCGTAGATATCAGCTGCAATAATATATGGTTCTACTTTGTACTTATTAGCCGCTTCTTTTGTTCTTGCATGCTCAATTGGATTTATCATACGGAAATATTCAGTTGCTTTGTCTCCAAAACCTAACATACTTTCTGCAATAATTACCCAACAACTTGCATGTGTATATTGTTGTTGTGACCATTTTTTATTCTCTCTTTTATGTCACAACTTCTGTTATACAGCTTTTCTCTCATATTCTTTTTTAGCACATATAAATTTTTCTAAATTATCATTTAATTCTTGTAGTGGCTTAAAGTTAAAATATATATCCACTTGTTTGTCACTATGAATTTCTATTTTTTCTATAAATTCTCTAATTATTTCTTTTGATGGTTTCTCCATATTAAGAAACTCTTCTATTAAATTATCTAATCTACTTTCACTTTTTGTCTTATCACTTTCTCCAGATAGCTCTTGTTCAAGCTCTTTAATGCTCTGTTCATATCCTTTTACACACTCTTTTATTCTATTTGCATTTTTCATATATTCATCAAGTGTGATAATTCCTGCTAATCTATCATCATACATTACTTCTAGCTTTCTAGTTTCTTTTTCAATTGTTTCTTTAAAGGAATCTATTTGCTTTTTTATACAAAGTTCTTCAGACTGCTTTGATTTAGATTGTTTTGCAATTTCTTCTAGTTTTTTTGTATTGGTGTATTCTTTGCAAACTTCTCTTAAAACTTCTAGCATTTGTTCTTCAAAAACTTGATAATTAAAATTGTGTGGCGAACATACATCAAATTTTCCAAACCTTCCATATCTTTGACATCTGCCATAGATATTTCCATTTTTATCTGGACTTCTTATTCCAATATATCCTTTGCAATCATAACATCTAAGTAATCCCTTAAATAAATAATCATTTTGAACTACTCTTGATCCTTTAGTTGCATTAATTACTTTCTTTGCTCTTTCAAAATCTTCTTTACTTATAATGGCTTCATGCATATTTTCTATTTTTATCCAATCTTCTTCAGGTAAATTTATAAATTTCTTTGATTTAAAACTTACCTTTTTTTTCTTTCCTTGTATAACTGTTCCTGTATATATCTCGTTTGAAAGAATAAATCTTACAGTAGATTGTTGCCATAAACCATAAGTTAAAGATTTTGCTCCTCTATTTCTTTTATTATAATCTGATGGAATTGGAATTTTCTTTTTACTTAAGTAATCTGCAATTTGCATTGTACCAAAACCTGCTAAATATTTTTCATATATTAGTTTTACAACATTTGCTGCCTCTTCATCTATTATTAAATGGTATTTGTTTTCTGGATCTTTTTTATAGCCATAAGGTGCTGTTCCTAAATATTCTCCTTGTTTTCTCTTTGATTGTAAAACACTATTTATTTTTTTAGATGTATCTTTAGCATACATTTCATTTAATATTGATTTAAATGGTGCTATATCATTATTTGAATTATCATAAGCAGTATCTATGTTATCTAATATTGCAACAAATCTAACTTCATGTTCTGGAAAATAATTTTCAATATATAACCCTGATTGCACATAGTTTCTCCCAAGTCTTGATAAATCTTTAGTAATAACCATATTTATTTTACCTAATTCAATATCTGCAATCATTTTATTAAATCCTGGTCTATCAAAACTTGTACCACTTACTCCGTCATCAACATATTCTGATATAAAATTTAATTTGTTTTGTCTAATATATTGCATTAGCAAAGTTCTTTGGTTACCAATACTTTCACTTTCTTGATACTTTTCTTTTTCTTCATCTTCTCTTGAAAGTCTAATGTATATACCTACTTTATAATCAATATTATTCATTATTGTATAGCTCACTTTTTCCTCCTTCCTGCTAAAAATAATGAGATAATATTGATACTCTTGCAAACATTATACCATATTATCTCATCAAATACCATTATTTCATTTTATTTCTTAGCTGTTTTCAAACAATAATTTCCAAATGCTCTTTCAATAACTTTCTCCAATGCTTCTCCTTTTTCATTAAAAAATACATTTATCTTAAAATTATTCTTTTTCTTATATTTCTTTTTTTGTTCCAATAGCCTCACTCCTCTTGTTTTATTTTTTCCAAATTTTAGTTTTTTATACAGTTACAAGTGGATTTGCTCCCATATGAGATTTGCCCTCATTCCTGCTTTACAGAATCGCCCCTTTACATCACGTTAGCCAGACGAAAGTATCATTATTCGTGCTTGTAACTACTATTTAATTCTCAATGTACATTTCCATTTTTTGACTTTTTCGATTTTTTGTAGTAAAATTATGTCGATTAAGTGTTGTATACATTGTAAGTGCAATTTTTTAAAATTCACACTGTACAATCTCAAAAAATTTTTCATTAATTTTAGGTTGTTTGATGTGGAGGTGTTAAAATTGAGTTTTAAACTGGCTTTTGACAAGAATTTAGGACTAGAGCTTTTTGTTTTTAAACATATGTATTATGATAAAAGTAAAAAAATATTTTTTTCATCATATAACACTGAGCATATGATTGATGCAATAGGTTCTTTTCTACTCATATTTTTAAATACAGATTTTGAAGATGATGAAGATTGCAGATCTTTTGTTTTTTGGTTTTGTTTTGAAAACTTATATTATAGAAAATATCCTAAAATTAAGAAGGCAAATCAATACTCATCAACATATTTAAAACTTTCATTTTCTGAATTTAATAAAGAACTTGATAGAATTATAAAAGAATATAAAGAAGAATTTTTATATCTTAAATATACTTTATTAAAAAATCTAAGATTACCATATGATACCAACTTCTTTAGGCAATATGATGATGCATTAGAATTAACTCAAGAAGATATACAAAATATAATACAAGAAGAAAAAAATATTATGAAGATAAATCAATGAAATTTAATGAAACTGAAATAAATGGATTTATGGAAAAATTAAATATACAATTTGAAACTTTTGGTTTACTTTTTGAAAACATAGATATTAGCAAATATAATATTCCATACTATTTTGAAAGTGAAGATATTTTAGCAATAATAGCTCTTATGTTTAAAGAATTTATGTCTGATAATCATAATACTATAAGACAATGCCAAAATTGTGGATATTACTTTGTACCATCAAATTTAAAAGAAACTAAATATTGTAATGTAGAATATGAAAATACAGGCAAAACTTGTAGGCAAATTGGAAAAGAATTAGCCTATAAAAAATCTCTAAAAGAAGATAAACTTCTACATAAATATAGAAAACGCTATATGTCTCTTGCAAGTTCTGTTTCTCATTATGGAACAAATACTGCCATTGCTAGATTTGAAAAATATAAAAAAGATGGGGCTATAATTAAACAAAAATATCTAAACAAAGAAATTTCTCCAAAAGAGTTTGAAAAATGGATTTTAGATAGCAAAAAATAGAACAAGGAAGACTTTCTTGTTCTATTTTTTTATACATTTTTTCTATAGGCTCATACTCAAAAATATTATTTTTTCAAGTTATCAATCGGAAGGAAATCCGATTTACACAACTTTTACGATAGTCTCGACTTAAAAAACTTTGAATTTTCTACATACTCTTTCTTCTAAATATTCCCTTAATTAAATTAAATATTTTTTGATACCATTTTTCTTCTTTAACAACTGTCAAACTCTTTTCTTCAGTTATTTCTTCATCTTTGATTTCTCGTTTATTTTTAAATATATCATCTGGATTATATTTTTCTCTTATTTCTTCTTCTATGGCTTTTTGCACTTTTTGTAATTCTCTCGCATCTTTTTCTTGTAATCTTCTTTTTTCATCTGTAGGACATAGAAAATCCCTATATATCAAACCTAATATAATTATTGTTTCATTTTTTAATTTTTGTTTTTCTAGTGGCTCTTGTATATTAGGGTTATATTCTTTATCTCTTTCATCTTCTAACATTTCCTTAAATTTACTAGGGATCTTATTAGTCAATTCATCTGGCATCATTTTTATTATTTCATTAACTTCTGAAAAAGCCTCTTTATATTCTTGTTTCAAGTGAATTACCTACCTTTCATTTGTATCTTGCTCTTGTGTATTATTAACTTGTCTAAAATTAGTTTTTTCTTTTAATTTCTCACTTATAGCTTTTACAATATCAGATTTCATCTTAACAAATTTATTTTTAACACTTTGTGAAACTCTATCTATTGCACTATACCAATTTTGAAATCTATTTTTCCACATATTTGTTGTTTGTATTTCTTGAATTTGTTGTGGTTGTTCAAGTTTCTTACTTGTTGATATTCTTTGTATTATATCAGTGCCAATATGTGAGTCTTGTATTACACTTTCACCTGTATTATTTTCTCTTATGGTTTCTCCACATTCATTTATTCTAAAACCACTAATATCTGCTACCTTTTTTGCCCTTTCATAATCTTTTGCAAGTTCATGTTCTCCATAACTTATGTAATAAACTCCTTCAATTTCAAATTCATCTACAACAAGCTATGAATAAATAGGTGTTGTTTCATAATTTAACATTTCCCCATCTTCTTCAATAGTTTGCTGTATGCAAATATCTTCTATTTCTTGTGGTAACATAAGAGGTGGTCTAATATTAAATAGATTTTCTTCATCATCTCTTGTATTAAGTGTATATGTATCTCTATAACTTGCACAAACAATATGTTTTGGTTTTATTATTAGTCCATAATCAGAATTGCCATATCTTCCCATTGCATTATTAGTCATAAGTGATGTAGACATATATTTGTTTCTAAAATCGCCCTCTAATTCTCCTTTTGTTAAATTATGAATAACCCACCTATATTGACTATTTTGGGCATCATCTATATCTGTCAAATAATCATTCCATATATTTGTAGCATGTCCATTATATAATTCTATTCTTTCTTGAATACCTTGAATATCTGTTTTTTCTGCACTTAATAAAGTTCTCAATTCTTCCTGTATTCTTTGTAATTCTTCTTTTGCCTCTGGTTGTAATTCAATTTGATATTTTTTTATTCCATCAATAGAATTTATTACTGTTTGTGCAATATTCCTTAAATCTCTACACCCATAATATTTATTGTCTAACCCTCTTAATTCAAAAGCAATTTGCATATTAGAATAAATATCCTCTAATTCCATTTCGTTATATACACCATCATAAAATCCATATTCTTCTAAATGTTCTGGTTTAGGAATTTTATCATATCTAGCAAATGCTTCTTCAATTTCTTCCCTAAATTCACTATCTTCCTCTGGTTCTAGCATAGTTCTAGTTCTATGTGCATCATTCATAATTTCTGTAAAAACTTTTCTAGCTAATTCTTCTGTTAATTCTCCAGTTCGTTCTAATATTTCTATATCTTGCTCATATCCATAGAAACCTAGCTCTTGCTTTATAAACTTTTGTATTCTATTTCTATTTTGTTCATCTAATATTATTTTTTCCATTAAAATAAATCCTTTTTATTATACTTTAGTCCTAGTTTATTATCGCATATTTAACTTTTTTTTACAATATTTTTACTACATTTTATATTTCCGAATCCCATTCCTTCTCCGTTTCTTCGTGTTTTATCTGTTTTTCTACATCTAGTAACATATTATTTTCTTTTTGAAAATCTCTAATTAAATAATCTTCTGCCCCCATATCGAATTTCTTGCAAATCCAAGTTATGAATTTACCAATAGTTTCTTTAAACCTATCTACTACTTTTTTCAAATAATTATTCTCTTTTTCCAAGACTTTAATTTTGCTTTTATATTTCCATTCTATATCAATTTCTTTTTCTTTATATTCAGACTTTATTTGTTCAACTTCATTGTACAAAATTCTATTATTAGCAAGTATTTTATATATTTTATTGCTATCGTTTTTGAATCTATAATCATTATAATATATTCTGTGTTTTATATTATCAAAAGTATAATCTTCTCCAAATGCTCTTGCAATTCTTATATTTCTATTAAAATAAGGTGTTGATATAGATATAGAATTATTAGATTTTTTTACAAAATAACCTTTATAACCTAATTCATCAATAAAATCTTGATATTTTACTGCATTTTCAATTGCTTCATCAATATCCTTTTTTATAAGTTCCATTTTACCACTATTACGATTATAATTTGCAATTCTACTTTCAGCAATTTCGTCTTCTCTATTTGCTTTATCAGTTTCTACTACTGAAAGTCCATATTTTATACATAGATCATCATTTGTTTTTCTTAAAAGAGCAAGTTCAATATTAGAGTTATGATATTTGCTACCATCAATAAAAGAAACTGAATTTAATATTATATGATTATGGACATTATCTTTATCTATGTGTGTGCAAACTAATACTTGATATTTATCTCCCCATAAACTATTTGCTAGTTCCATACCTATATCATTGCATTCTTCAGCAGATACTTCTTTACCCTTAAATGATTGTATAAAATGATAACCAAGTCTTCCATCTTCTTTATGAAAATTCTTTTTTACTAACATCATTTCTGTATATGCATTTTCAGGTAAACAATTTATTCCAGATACTAATATCCCATGTTCTGTTTTCTCTCCATTTTTTGCATAGTTAATAACAGCTTCTAAATTCTTTTGTATTACTTTATATTTTGTTATAGCCATAGAATGCCTCCTTATTTCTTTCTTGAATAAATTTCTTTTTCAAATCTTAAAATAAAATCTGAAAGTTTTTTAGAGATATAACTATAATCATCATGAGATGTACTATATCTTGAATTTGAAATTCTTGCTATCTGATTTATATTATTTGCTATTCCATATATCTCTCTTTGAAAAGATTTTATTTCTTCAGTTGGTTGTTGTTTTATTCTATATCCTTTAATTAAACTTCTAATAAATTCTGATTCACTTAATCCTGCTTGTTTTGATTTTTTCTTTAGTAGCTCATCTTCTTTTGCATCTATCCATATTTGTTTTTTTATATTCTTCTTTCTCATAATCTTTTATCTCCTTTAAAAAAATTACCAGTCTTTTATTTAAAGACTGGCAGAAAATATTAAGGGGTTTGGGGAAGAATTCCCCATCAAATCAGTTTTATAAAAAACTCACAAGCGGTATTTATACGGGAGTATAAATGCGATGCTTGCTTTTAAAATATGGTCAAGCTATTTTTTTTACATAAATTAACTCTTTTAGTACAATTTCTTCAGCTTGATTTTTAAAATTATTCATCATTCCTACCCAATAAAGTTGGTTTGTATTTTTCATTTCTTCTGTTAAATTGCTTTTACTTTTTAAACTATTAATTATATTTTCTATTCTATTTTTTGCCTCCATATCTATTGGTACAATATGTTTTCTTAATGTTCCATTCATTAACATTATTGTATATTCTGCTTTCTTATGTTCTATTTAATCTTAAGCATCAATATTTTCCTATACAATAATCTGCATATTCATCTTTAGGTACAATTAAATTTGGAATATAATAATCTCCTTCCTTACGATATTCAATTTTGTTTTTTCTTTCATTTTCCATAATGAAAACCTCCTTTAAATTATTTTTATATAAAAAAATAGAGCAGAAATTTTATCTTTCTACTCTATTTTTCATTCTTAAATTATTTTATAATGTCTTTATTCTCTATGAAATATTTTCTTAATTTTATTTATAAATCTTTTAAACAATGGTTCTTTATATTCAACCATAGCCACTTCATTTGTTACAGCATATTCCTCTTGTTCTAAACTATGCTTTTTAAATAAATTGTCTGGATTATATTTTTCTCTAATCTCTGCTTGATGTTTTTCTTCATTAGTTTTAAATAATGTTTTTAATTCATTCTTTTCTTCATCTGAATTGCACCAATAATTAAGATGAAATAATGCAATCATTGATAAAGTCTCTCTTTTAAGATTTTGCTGTTCTAAATTGATTTTTGAATCATATTTAGGGTTATAATCTTGTCTTTTTTCTTCCTTTATCATATTAAACAAACTAACTGGTAATTTCTTTATATAGCTTTTTCCTAACAAATTTAATATACTATAAACTTCTGAATATATTTCCTGTGTTTGTACATCCATTTTTATTACCTACCTTCAAAATTATTAGTTTTTGTTTGATTATGTGTTTGTTCTCTTTCCGCTTTTGTTCTGTTTAATGTTTCATAAGCGTTATTTAAGTCCTCTTGATTTATTCCTGCATTTTCATATGCACTTACTAAATCATCTGTTGAATATGTATAAGCGTCTATGTGTTGCCCTTGAATTATATTTTCATTTTCTCTAAAAATTTCATTAAATCCAAGTTTTCCCTCTGAATTTCTAGTTATTGTGTATCTATGACCACTTTTTGTCATGAATTCTTTTAGTGTCTGCGTTTTATCAAGTTCATCTGCTCCTCCCGGTATTTGTCTACCTGTTGTAGTATACATTTCTCTTCCATTTTTTTCTGTAGCATTTATTCCCATCAAATGTTCATACTTATCTCCTATATCATTTCTCATTATAATGTCGAAATCTTCCTCGCCTTTTTCGTTTATAGTCGATACAATAAAAGTTCTACCATTTAAGTCCCAACTTTCTGGTATTCCACATTGTTCTCTAAAATCCTTTAAGAAACTCATATCTGTTAATTGTGCTACTTCTGTTACCTTGCCACTTTTAAATGAATCTTCAATTCCATTTTTAATAAGTCTATCTCCCATTTCTTTTTGAGTTACTTTTTCAAGTGAATCTCCTTGTAACACTTGTTCAGTATCAACATTAATATGCATACCATCTATTACAAATACTGTTTCATACTCAGTTCCTGTTCCAATAATATCAAATCCATCTTCATCTTTTGTATAATATTCTTTTATAGGTTTCATTACATTTTTTTGTAAAGTTTCGTCCCATTCTTCAATTTCATAAGTTGCAACATATATATTTTGGTGTAATGCAGAAGTATCAAGACCTATTGTATCTTCTAATTCCTCAATATTCAATCCACTAACTTTTTCTAATTGTAATAGCAATTTAGGATTATCATATCCATTTGTTTCCTCTGAATTATATAAATCCAGAAAATCTCCCATTCTTCCTTGTACTTCAAGCATTGCAAATTGTTTTGCTAGTTCAACTTTTTCTCCCTTTGCTCCTCTAGCATATTCTTCGCCTAATCTTTCTCCAACATATTCTACATAATGTGCTGTCGTATCTGATGGTGCATGTAAACCATACTCAAAAGTTTTATTATCAAAATCTTGAACATGATGATATACACAATTATCATGCCATTCATTTATGTCTTGATTTTTATTTTGTTCCCAATAATGTGAATAGTTTATACCATCTCTATTGCTAACTTCTCTTTCATATTCTTGCGATTGTTGTGGTTGTTCTAAATGTTTTTCTGTTAAATCATTCAACATTTCTTCAAATTCTTTCTGAGTTGGTATCTTTCCTTTGGTTTGTTCCAATTCTTCTAATTTTTGTTTTAGTTCATCTGTAGATATTTCTCCACTATTTCTTTGATAATATAAATTTTTTCTTTTATATTCAAAGTTTTGTTTAGCTAATTCATTAACTTCATCTTGCCTATATTCTTCATTATCAGATAGTGTTTGTTCTATTTCTACTATATTTTTATCTGCTTGTTCTTTAGGAACTTTTCCCATACTTTTTTTCATGTGTTCCAATCTTAATTTCATTTCAAGAATTGTTGACTCATTATCATAATCTTCAATAGAATTTTTAATAGAGATCATTGACCTATATTCTCTTATATTATGTATTTCATTTGAAAACTCTTGTGTCGAAATTTCTTTATTCATTCTGCGTTGTGTTAAGTTTTCTTCCATTTCTCTAACATATAAATTAGCAATAGCTTGTTCTTTTGCAACTGTATCTCTTTCTATTTCTTCTTGTTGTATTTGTAATTCTAATATCGCAAATTGTCTATCTTGTGCTGTTCCCTCTTTACCTGCTCTAATATTTTTTATTTCTTCAGCAAGTTTCAAATATTTTTTATTATTTTGCTCTATTATGCTTTCGTATTTCTTTTTTTGATTATCATTTTTATCTGATAAAGTATATTCCATAACTTCCTCCTATGCCTCTAGAAAATATTTTTCTTTATAAGTAAATTCTATACTTTTATTTAATAATTCTGAAAATTTTTCTTCATCAACTAAACTTCCATCCAATTTAAGCTTTTTCAAATTTATAAAATCGTTAATCATTATTGAATTTCTTATTTTTGAATTATATATTGATAATTCAATTATATTTTCCATATTAGTAATATCTTTTATATCTATTTCTCCAACTTCTATTAGTTCTACTGTTTTTATATTTTCAACTTTTTTTAATAGACTAAATCTTTCTAATTTACTATATGTTATCAATAAATTTTCAAGTTCATTATTCATTTTCTTTTCATTTTTAAAAGTACAATGATTAAAAATTATGGTTTTCAAACTTTTCAAATAATTTAAGTTTGTAATCATTTCATCATCTATTATAAATCCATTTAAAGTGATTGTTTCTAAATTTTCCAAACATTTATAATCATATTCATTATAGTTAATTTTATTTTGGTTGCTGTCTTTTGAATTTAATGTTATACTTTTTATTTTTTTTAGTTCTTCATCTGTTAATTGTTCTGAAAAAATTTTTTTTAAATTACTATAAATCTTACTTTTAATAATTTCGTTATTTACTTCAACGATTTTCATAAGTGTCCTCCATTTCAACAGAAGCTACTCTATTTTCTCTTTCTACTTTTGTTTGACTTAATATTCCATAACTTTTACCTATGTCCGTTTCTGTTATTGTGCTTTCAATTCCTTTTAATAATCCTTTTTTCTTGTGTTCATCTGTTCTATCTGATACAAGCCCACTTTCTTCTCTTACTTTTCCCGGAAGATAGTATTTAATTTCATGTGTTTGGCTCGTTCTTTGTTCTATATTACTATCTTGTACTTCTTGTTTAGCTGTTTGTCCATAAATTATTTGTGTTACTTTATTAACTGGTAATGTTTCACTACATTTTTCTTTTTTACATTCTTCTGCATAATATGGATGTTTCTGTGTATTAAAGTCTTTATCACTTTGCAATGAATATTTAGTTTCTTCTCCTTTTACAATTCTATCTCTGTCCCAAGTTAAATCCATGTTATACCATTTGCCATCTAACTTTATTTGATTCCAAGCATGAGAACAACTTTCTCTATCTATAGTATTATATCCCCATATATATCTTGCATCTATTCCACAACAACTAAATACATTTCTTACAATTTCAGCATAACCTGCACATACACATGTATTATTTAATAAACCACCTTGCATATTTCTACAATTTTTTGAAACTTCACTAACTCTTTCCGTTCTATATTTTTGCAATAGTGCTATTCGTTTATAGCTTTTTTGAAAAGAATTAAGTCCTTCTTCTGCATCTAATTCTTGGTTTATTTGCTCAATAATATCTTTTTCCTCTTTATCTTCCAATTTTAAAGATTCATAGTCATAGCTCATGTGATTGGCTAATCTTTTTATAACTTCTCCATATATTTTTTTATCTCTGTTAATATCATTTAGATTTTCACTTAAATCTATTCCTGCTAATAAACTATCTATTGTTTCTCTACATCTTTTATATGTTTCTATATCATAAGGTGTTGTCTGTTGTCTATTTAATGATTGATTAGGATCAGCTACCTTAATATCTTTTAAATTATAACTTTTTTGTAATTTCTCTAATTGCTCAACTGATAATTCAGAAGCATTTTTAATTGCAATTTGTATCTTTATATCTTTTGATATTTTTCCCATTAACTGTTCTGCAATTTTAGGTGTTAAAACTACCGTAGTATTTTCTCCACTTCCAAATAAATTTATGCTTTCAATATATTGCTCATCATATTCTTCTAAACTGTCTATATATACTGTTCTTTGTTCTTGTATTCTTTTTTCTGAAAAGAAATCTATATGTTTTGATAGTTGTTGCATATCTCTAACAGTAAGTTCTTTTGATGATAACGCTTTTTGAAATGCCTCATAAAATTGATTTCCATCTAACTTACCTATATGTTCTGTCAAAAATTCTGAAAATTCAAAACCCCTTTTTTCAAATTCAGCTAAAACTTCTTCACAGCCTTTTATATCTAATGTTCTAAATCTTCCTTGCCTTAATTTTAATATATCATCAGCACATTCTGCAGAAATTGGATTGTTAGCTAATGACATTACGGTTACTCCATCCGGAACAGAATTTAAAAATTCTATGTTCGATATATTACAATCATACAAACTTAAATTATTTATATTAGGGTGTTCTCTAAAAAATTTATCTAAATCTGTCGCACCTAGATTTATTCCTCTTAAACGCAACAATTCTAATTGTTCCGAAATTCCAGAGTTTATATCTATATCAAATTTACCATTTTCTTCTTTTGAACTGTTATTTATTGTAAGTTTTTTTAACTTTTCTAAATATTTTAATACTTCATTAAGTTCTCTTTCAAATGTTATATCTCCTCTTTTTTGCAAAAAATCTTTTCGTGTAGAAATTCTAACTTCTTCTATATCTTCCATTTCATTTAGATTATCAATAACTCCCAAAGCCGAAGATAAAGTATAACTACTTATTTCATAATCCATATATATTCTCCATTTCTTTTGTTCTATGTTTTAAAATGTCATTTATCTTCAATAATTCAATTATATTTTAGCATAATAAAAAAAATTGAACAATATTTTTTGTTTAATTTATAAATATTTATAATAGAAACCAGAGAGAGTGAGCTTTGAAGATTAGGCGTAATATATCCCATTTTGATAAAAGGATTATTACGCCACTTATATTTTAGAAACCGTCGGTCGTTTGCTAGTTTCATAGGCAGTCTAGTAAGTAGTTTTATCTACTATAATTGCTGATAACTTAATATCTTTACTTATATTTGTCCAAGCTTTTTGCAATTATAAATCCACAACCAAGTATCCACCAAAACTCTTTTATTATTGTGAGTTTATAGTTCTAAATTCTCACTTACGCACTTTGTATAAATAGACCGTTTATACTAATACGAGCAAATTTTATAGCATCGGCTTGCTAAACCAAGAACTTTTATAGAGGTTCTGCATATCTCTTGCAAAATAAAAAAACATCTGCAATATTTACATTGCAAATGCTTTCTATTTTTCTATTCAATTAAATAAAATGTGAAACATTTTACTCTATTTTGGAATATTTTGTTTCACATTTTTCGCTTATATAATGTTTTTATTGTTTATAATTTCATTTAAAGTATTCTTTACTTCACTAATTTTTATTTTATATTTATCATTTAGTACATACTTATTTTGCATATTTTCAAATTCTTTTAATAAATCCTCATTAAAGTCTTGTTTTAAATAGGTGAAATCTTTAATTTTCAAATCAGCATCAATTCCACCTTTTCTAATGCTTTCCTCTTGCCTTTTATATGAAATTAGTTTCTCTAGTTCTTCTTTGTTTTGTAACAATTCTTTAATTGCTTTTGTTTGTGCTAGTATTGTAATGTCATATAAATGCTTTGATGTATCCTTATACATATTTCTAATATAATAAAACTCTGCTGCAAAAACTTTATCTATAAACATTCTTTCAAGCTTTATAATATTTATATCAAAATCTGATATTTCAAATTGTTCTTTTAAAATTTTTCTCTCACTCTCGTTTGCTAATTTATATATAAGTGGTTCTATATTATATTTTTTATAAGGCTCACTAACAGTAAAAGATGTTGCTTCTACTTGTATAATTCCTGCTCTATGTAATGGATCTTTGCTAGTATCATAAATAGAATTGTATCTGTATATTCCTGTAACACTTCCCTTATTATCAATACATTCCTCTTTTGATAATTCTAGTCCTTCTATCTCATAACCTAGAGCTGACTCTTTTAATCTTTTTTTGTTTTTAGTATTTGATTGTTCAGAAATAACTTTTACTGTTAAGTCTATATCTTCTGAAAAACGATTCATTGTATCTAATATTTTATAGACTGCTGTTCCCCCTTTAAAATATGCCTGTAACTCATCTTGATTTTTTGATAATTCCTTCAATATGGTACATACATAATAATCTTTTTCAATAATATCTGAATCTATTCCTGTTTTTGTATTTAAGTTATCTATAAACTCTCTAAATAATTCTTTATTTAAATGTAAATTCATTTTTACCTCCTACCTTGCTAAAACAAGTATCTTATTAATAACTGTTCTACTTTTTGTATCCATAGCATATTTAATTATTTTTTCAAAATCCAAATCATTTTCTTCAATAAAATTATATATTATTTCATCAGGATTATCTACTTCAATTCCAATATTATCTTTGTTTTCTATCAAATCAAATAATTGTAAATACTTATAATTCTCATTATTTATCGCCATCTTCGGTTTTCTAATTATAACATTTAAATTTTTATTTTCATATTTGTTAAAATTTTTACATTCATTTGTAGCAATATCTATAATATTTGGAACTTGTGTAGTTAAATGTGCCTCATTAAAAAGTTTTGCTCCAGTAATATATCCTTTTATATTTCCATCTTTGTCCATTATATATTTATATTGAATGATTTGTCTATTTCCTAACAACATCTTTCCAAATATGTTTTCATTAGGAATATAATAAATTCCTTTATATGCTGTTTCTATTATGCCTTCTTTATTCATTCTATTCAAAATAGCTTTAATATTATTGAATACTTTTTCTTTTTCATTTTCGTTGTAAAATCTTATAATATGCTCTTTAACTTCTTCAATAAAAATTGGCATTCCTTTTTCGCTTTTATTTATATATTCTAACACCATATTATAGCAATTCATTTTTCTCACCTCTTTATTACTATTTTATGATTATTTTTGTATTCTATTCATATTCTAGTAATATTTTAGCATTTTTTTCGCCTTTTGTCAAATGTTAATGGTGTTTTTTATGTAAGAGTATCAATATTTTTCAAAACTGTCCACAAGAACAATACTCATGTGTGTATTGTCCTCCATTTTCTCTTGTCCCAGGAACATATGCTTTAATATATCCAGGTTTTAATTTTCCTTTCTCAAAAGGCGGATCTAGAAGCTTAATTAATCCATTTTCTTTATCTACTAAATGATTTTCTAAACTCTCAAGCGAAATATATTTTTTGTCATTATCACCAGCTCCTGATATAGTAGCCCAGCTTTGTGCAATACTATCAATTCTACATTCTTCATTTTGAAGACTTCCTAAAACATCTCCATTATCCATAAATGCCCTTTTATACCATCTTCCATCCCATCCATTTGTATTTAAAGCCTTTTTTAATTTTTGCATAATTCCGGTTATACTTTTCTACTTTTTCTAAATCACCTTTTTTCTCACAAATTGGAATAAAATCTCTTAAAACTGTATACATGAAAAATCCTAACCATACACTTTCACCTTTTCCTTTATTTCCAACTGTGCTAAATCCGTCATTCCAATCACCGCTTCCAATCTTAGGCAAATCGTTTTTTCCGAAGTTTAGAGATTTTTCAATTGCTTTTATACAATGCTCATAAATACTTCCTTTTTTATCAGAGTCTTCATACAAATCATAGCATTCATCTGTACCTTCTTCTAATAATTTTCCCTTTTTATAATTTGTCTCAATATCTAAGATTGAATAATCATTTGTATATTTAATATAATCTGCACATACAAAAGCAAGCCATAACAAATCATCTGAAAATCTAGTTCTAATTCCCTTATTGGTTTCTTCATGCCACCAATGTTCTACATCACCTTCTATAAATTGATGATTACTACTTCTGATAATTTGTTTTTTTGTAATATCGGGTTCTACATATTTAGCTGCAATAGAATCTTGAAGCTGATCTCTAAATCCGTATGCCCCTCCTGATTGGTAAAACGCTGTTTTTGCCAGCATTCTACAACAAATTGTCTGATACATGCACCATCCATTCATTAAAATATTAAATGACTCTAATGGAGTATTTACTTGTATATTATTAATTAAATCTTCCCAATATTTTGTTACTTTTTTCAATTCTTCAAAACAGTGACTTAAATTTGTATATTTATATGCCATATCTTGACAATCTAAAATATTTTTTTCTTGTCCAAGTAATAAACAAATTTGTTTTTCTTCATATGCCTCTAATTTAATTTCGAATTGTACTGCTATTATTGTATCTTTTCCAAGAGAATTTTCTGAATTTAAATTAACACACTTTAATCCATCAGGATCTTGCAAAGTTCCTTTCCCTATAAAAAATTTTTTATCACCTGTATAAGACTGAATTTTTTCATTACTAGATATATACATTCTTAAAGGGAAATCTGAATTTGCTATATTCTTGGCAACTAATACATTAGTATTCTCCTTTAATTCTAAATCTATAAAACCATTTGAATTTATTTCATCTTCATCCAAAACTGGTTTTAGATAATAAACTAGCTTTATTTTTCTTTTCTTTGGTAGTTCATTTTTTAAACTTAATAAATTAATTTTAACAGAATCTTCTTTTGGAATAAATACAGTTAAGTCTTGATCAATACCGTTACTATTATGATGATATTTAGCATATCCAAATCCATATGTTATAAAGTAATCATTTTCATCTGGCATAGGATTTAGCCCTAATGACCATTTTCTATTATTATCTTCATCTTCTAAATAAATAATTTCAGATGGAATATCTGTAACACTATTATTTGACCAAGCTGTAAGTTTATTTAATCTGCTATTTTGACTCCAAGTGTATCCTCCTTGGCTATCTGTTACTAAGCTTCCAAATTTCTCATTTGCCATAATATGACTCCAAACATTTGGCAATCTATTATTTTTATTAATTTTTATTTTATATTCTTTACCATCACCGTGAAAATCCTCCGTATTCGTTATAATATTTTAATTCTTGCTTTATAACATCTTTACTTACATATTCCTCAAAACCAGGCTGTCTCTGAATCTCAAAATTAGAACTTTTTCTGTTTTCTAAATATTCTTCTTCTAAATCTTTAAGTTGCAAACCAATTTTTCCAATATGACAGTCTAATATCAGATTTGCTCTTGACTCTAATAGATTAATTTCATTTTCATCTAAATTATTTAGTACAAATATTCCAGCTTTTTTATTTCTTAAAAACATCATGTTTCTATTTAAAATTGCTCGTTCAATTCCATCTTTTACATAGTTTTCATATGAGTTTTCTTCTTCGTTAATAATAACAAAATCAATAAATACATTCTTTGTTCTAAAATATTCATACGCTTTTAAACATTCTTCAATTACATGCATATCATTAATATTTGCTATTTTTACAAGCAATATTGGAACATCTCCTGATATGCCATAATTCCACAATCTGTTAATTGAGCATATTTCATCATTTATATTCTTTTTATACCCTTCCTGAAGTGGATTTTGAAATAAAATGTATGATAACATTTTTTGATATACTTCTATTTCTTTTGCTTTTAATCCTAAATATCTATTTTCAGCTTCCACTCTTGCTCTAGATAATTCAAATGATCTTTTAATTTTTTCTTCATTTAAAAATTTATTTATATTTTGCATACAACATTCTTTATTATCTGCAACGGTAATTATTAAGTCAAACCATTTCTTTTCTTCTGGCTTTATGCAAAAAGTTCTTTTCATTGCAACAATTGGGTCTACTGTCAGTCTTACTCTATTAGTAAAAGGACTAGACTTTTGTACTAGACTTGGAAACCCTAGATTGCCTCTTCCAAAGAATTTTTCTTTATCTATTTCATATTCTAACTCTCCAATTGTTTCATCTTCTGTATATAAATTAATTGCTAAATACATGTCATTTTCATTCTGATTTCTATTTTTTCTTCTAACTAAAATAGTCCCTGTATCTTCTAAAAATTCAAATGTCAAAAATAAATTATTAAATGCCACATGAGCATAATCTTGCATTTTGTTTGAAAGTACTGGTTCTAGAAAGCTTGTTAGCTCAATTGTCTGAGCCTCATTGCCATAGTTTGTAAATTCTATTCTTCTTATTTCAACTGGATCTTTAGGAGATATAGTTGTTATAAGTTTTGTTTCAATAGAACCATCTTGCCTTGTAATTTTATTAACATCTGGACTAAAACTGATTTCATAAGAGTCTGGCTTAGAAAGATAATTCATATAATTGGCTGTCCAAATTCTTTTTGTTTTAATATTTTTTATAAAAAAGAATATCCCCTGTGGCACATCTTTTGTTAATTTAAAACGATTAATTAATATATCTTTATATTTACTATAACCTTCTCCTTTTTGATCCATAACAATTGTATAATCTTCATTTGAGATAACATTTGACCTGTTTAAATCTTCATTTATTTTGTTATAATTTCTTACTAAATACACTTCATAATTCTTATATTTAATTTTTTCTACCTTTTCTTTTTCCTCTTTAGTAATAATAACATTTTCAGGCATTCTTTCTTCTAGTAAAACTTCTACAGATTGCATTTCAGGATTTTGCATAAATCTTTTTTGTAAAATTAAGTCATTAAACAAATTGTTAATAGACAGCAATATTAATCCCTGGTGATGTGCCATATATGTTTTTACTGGTTCACAATTTTTAGACTCTCTCATTCTATTTGGTGTATAATCAATAGATTCAAAAAATCCATATTTGTCATACATTCCTTGTGCTTCCAATTTTTTTAAATTTTCTATAACTTCTTTTGGTTTTTCATTAATCGCTAAAATGCTTCCATAACTTGCAACTACCATTTCATCTTCTAGCCCTCTTTTTAATCCAAGCCACGGAATTCCAAATGCTTTATATTGATAATTATTATTTAGATCAGTTAAACTAAACGCTGCCTCTGAAAATCCCCAAGGTATATTTAATTTTTTTGCATACTCCATTTGACTCATAATCATAAACTTACAAGACTCATCTAGCAAACTTCCTTCATATTTTGGAATATTAATGTTTGGCATTAAATATTCAAATGCAGTACCAGACCAAGAAATAAGCCCTTTATATTTATTTAATGTTGTAAGTGTTCTACTTAAATTATACCAGCTTTTAGGTGGTATATCTTTTTTAGCAATAGCAACATAACTTGCTTGTCTTGCCTCAGATGCCAAAAGGTCATAGTAAGAGTCTGTTAATTTATTTTCTTCAATATTAAATCCTATAGAAAATAATCTATTTTTTTCATCATATAATTTAGTAAAATCTGTGTCATTAATTAATTTATCAATTTGTTTTATTTCATTTTCATATTTATTGTTATCATTTATTTTGTAGAAAAATTGTTTTACTACATATAAATATCCAACAAAATTTCCATTATCCACAGAAGATATATATCTTGGTATTAAAGGAGATAAATCCTCTAAATTATACCAATTGTACAAATGTCCGTTCCACTTTTGAAGGCTAGATACTGTATCTAACATTTTCCTTAATAATTTTATTGTACTTTCTAAATCTTCGTATTTTAAGTCATAAGCAGAAATTACTGCTAGCATTCCCAAACTAATATTAGTTGGAGATGTTCTCATAGCAATTTTATCTTTTCTACTTTCCTGAAAATTATCTGGTGGCAAAAACTTAGTATTTTCATTTATATTTTCCTTAAAAAACAGCCATGTTCTTTTTCCAATATCTAACAGGTAATCTTTTTCTTCTTTGCTAAGCTCTTCTACTTTCTTTTTTTGTTTTATTTCTTTGCTAATATTCCACATAATAAATGGTGCAACAAGCCATAAAATTCCAATTACAAAATAAGTAATACTTTTAAAGTTATTTAAATAACCTAGTCCTATAAAAATTGCTAAAACACCAAATATTATATTTGCAAACATAGATTTATAATAAGATATCAAATCTTTTTTTGCCTTTTTTTCTGCTTCTTCAGAAGTCGTCCATTCTAATAAATGCTTTTTACTTTTAAACATTCTATAAAGTGATATACACATTGCATTTACTGAAAAATATGCCTTATCTGGTAAACATGCCAAAGATAAAATTCCTCTTAAAATGCTTCCTTGTAAATTTGTAATTATTGGAGTAAATGTATTTTGCTTTTTTTGTCCATCTTTTTTTGAAATAATTCTATTTAAAATTTCCAAAATCGATGGTATTAAAACTGAAACAAAAGAGACAATTACAATTGGCCATATTTTTATATTTTTCACATAATTTAAAAATGTTAAAAATATAAGTAATAAAATTATGGAAGCTTCCATATTACTGCGAAGAAGATTATCAAATATTTTATATCTTGATAATATATTTAATGGATTTTTCTTTTTTTCACCTTTTTTATTATTTATTTTTTCTTTTAGCCATAATAAAATTTGTGTATCTCCTCTGATCCAACGGTGCAATCTTGTTTTAAAGCTTGCATAACTTGTTGGATATCCATCCATTAGCATAATGTCTGATGCAAAACCACATCTTAAATAACAACCTTCTAACAAATCATGACTAAGTACAGTATTTTCGGGTATTTCATCTTTCAATATTTGAGAAAATATTTTTAAATCATAAATACCTTTCCCTGTAAAAATTCCTTCATCAAAATTATCTTGATAAAAATTTGACATAGCATCTGTATAAGAATCGGTTCCACCAATACCTGCAAAAATTTTTGTAAATATGCTCTTTCTACTTGCAACTAATCCAATTCCTACTCTTGGTTGAATAAGTGCATGTCCCTCTATTACTAAGTCTTTTTCTGTATTTAAAATTGGTGTATTTAGAATATGTCCCATTGCACCGATTAACTCAAATGCTGAATTTAAAACTAAATCAGTATCAGCGTCTAATGTAATTACATATTTTATAGGAATAATTTTGTTATTTCCTTTTTCTAACCAATCTTCAATAGTATTAACTTGCCAGTCAAATTTACGTCTCGTTAACATATACTCATTAAATTGTTGAATATATCCTCTTTTCCTTTCCCAACCCAAAAAAGAATTTTCTGAATCAATCCATACTCTTTTTCTATATATAAAGTTAAATTTATGGAATTTCTCATCTGGATATTTACTGTTTAATTCTTCTACAAGTTCTTTTCCTCTTTTTATAATTTCATCATCAAATTTTTCTTTTTCACTTTTTGATGTAGAACAATCTCCTAACAATGAAAAATAAATATTTTGACTCTTGTTTGCCAAATAATAAACTTCCATTTTTTTTATTAATTCTTCAAGTTTATCTTTGGATTTTATAATTGTTGGAATTATGACCATACATGAATATTGCTCTGGTATAGCATTTGTAATTTCGAGCTTTGGCAGTGGTCTTGGTTTTACAATTTTACCTGCAACCCTTTGAATCACTTGTACTACTATTGTTTGAATAGGAATTAATAATAACAAAAATAATAACCCAGATATCCATATATTTTTGGTTTGATTATATATAAATTTTGATGAACACAAACTAATTAAAATTGTAATAATTAAAATAG
>USCV01000014.1 GCA_900553225.1 uncultured Clostridium sp.
ATTCAAGTAGTTTTAAAAAAATTTTTAATATTTTAACTTAATACCTTGAATATTATTAAAAAAAAATGTATAATACCTGTAGATTATTTTATGTGCCCGTAGTTTAGTTGGATAGAATGCAAGGCTACGAACTTTGAGATCGGGGGTTCGAATCCCTCCGGGCACACCAAGAGCTAGAATAAAATTCTAGCTCTTTATAATTTTTACTACATTAGAATATTAATTATAATCTTCTAATTGAATTTGCTCTAGGCTATCAATACTTGGTACTTCAATTGAATTACCCAAATAATCAAATCTAGAACCGTGACAAGGGCAATCCCATGTATGCTCCAAACTATTCCAAGAAAGCTCACAACCAAGATGTGAACATATTGGCTTAACAGCATAAATCCTTCCTTCTGAATCTTTGTACACACCAACTTTATTTCCGTTAACATTTATAATCTTTCCTTCATCACATTCTATGTCTTCTAAATCTTCTTTTGGAATTTTAAATTTTTCCACAATTAATGATTTAGTTGTTTGTTTTAACATATTTTCAACTTCCTGTATGTTTTTAATTGGTTCAACTCTAGTAGCTCTAAATATTTCTTCATATTTATTTTCTCTATTTTGTATTTTGTCACAAATTATATTAGCTGCTATATTAGATATTGTTATTCCCCATTTTTTATATCCTGTTCCAACATACAAATTTGGCATAAATTTAGAAAAACTACCGATGTATGGAATTTTATCTAAACCAATACAATCTTCTGCACTCCATTTATATCTTATCTCACAATTGGGATATAATTCTTTTGCATATTTTTCTAAATTCTGTTCCATTTTTAGACAGTCAACATCTTTACCAGTTTTATGATCAAAACCAACAATTAATAGTAATCTTTTATCGCCATCTACAACTGTTCTAAATGACTTAGTGGGTAACTCACTATTAATATACATTCCAGAAAAAAAGTCATCATTTTCACATTCAATTGCAATAGCATATGATTTAGACTGATACATTTTAAAAAAGTAAAAACCAGGAGAATTAATAATTGGATAACGAGTAGCTAATACAACATATTTTGCACTGATATCTCCATTTTCTGTATGAACTAGATAGCCTTCTTTGCCTTTATTTACTTCTAGTACTTTTGTATTTTCAAAAATACTACAATTATTAGTTTCTAAGACTTTGTTTAGTAATCCAAAAGCATATTTTCTAATATTAAATTGAGCTTGATTTTTAAACTTTATTGCTCCTTGTATTGAAAATGGTAACTGTACTTTAGTTACAAATTCACTATCACCACCTATTGATTTTACGGCATTTACCTCATCTTGTATTTTTGGAACTTCTTCTTGCCTTTGTGTAAAAACAAAAGCATCTTGCTTTTCAAAATCACAATTAATATTTTCTTCTTTAATAATTTTTTCAATATTCCTAATTGCTTCCTCATTTGCTTCTAGGTATTTCTTTGCAAATTCTTTGCCCTCTGAATCAATTAAATATTTATAAAATAGTCCATGCTGACTTGTTATCTTAGCGGTTGTATTACAACTTGTTTTACTACATATCTCATCTTTTTCAAGTAAAATAACCTTCCTTCCCTCTTTTGCTAAATAATAGGCTGTTGTAATTCCAGTAATTCCTCCACCTATAATACAAACCTCTGTACTTAAACTTTCTTTTAATCTTGGATAATTCCTTTTTTCATTTTTTGTACTTTCAATCCAGTACGATTTCATAAATTAGCTCCTTTCTATTTTTTTATTAATTTAATTTTTAGATCTATTTGAATTTTATCTCTTAAAACTGTAAGAGTAACTTCATCTCCAGGATTTTTTTTATAAATATACTCCCTCAAATCTGCCATTTTATTTAATTTATTTCCATCTATTTTTGTAATAATATCTCCTTCTTGTAATTTAGCATATTTGGCAGGTGAATCGGAAGAAATGCTTGCAACATATATTCCACTATCAAATTTAATTCCATTATTTAAATATGGAATAATATTTTTGTCATATGCAAATATTCCTATACTTGCTTCTTCAAATTTTCCGTTCATTCTGAAATTTTTCAATAATTGGTTTTACCATATTAATTGGAATTGCAAACCCTATTCCCTCAGCTGAAGTAATCTTTACACTGTTTATCCCTATAACATTTCCATCTAAATTAATTAATGGTCCTCCGCTATTTCCTGGATTAATTGTCGCATCCGTTTGTATTAAATTACTCATATAAATTAATTTATTATTTTCTTCAAATTTTATTGTTCTATTTAAAGCACTAATAATTCCAGCAGTAACAGTTTTTTGAAACTCAAAACCTATTGGATTTCCAATTGCATATACCTTTTCTCCGATTTTTACTGAATCCGAATTTCCTAGATTTGCAGGTTTAAGTCCTTTTGCATTTATTTTAATAATTGACAAATCTAAATCACTATCTGACCATACAACATCCCCATTAAATACATTCCCACTTTCAAATGTTACATAACATTTTCCATATTTTGATCCAGATACATGCTCATTTGTAAGAATATAACCATCCTCTGTAACAATAATTCCACTACCTAATCCCAATTTATTAACACCATCATTTAAGAAAATAGTATTACCTGTATCTTTAATTCTAGAGATTCCAACAACGCAATTAATACTTTCTTCTAATAAGTCTGTAATTTGTTTATTATCACTTTTTTCCTCTTCAATAGTTCTTGATACTTTTGATATATTATTTTCATATCCTTTTTGATATGTATTAATGTCAATATTACTGTAAACATTATATAAAGTAAACATAATGATAAGAATAATTGCAATAATAACAAATTGCAAAACTCTCTTTTTATTTTTTTTCTTTCGATACATTTATATTCTCCTTTTTAGTTTACTTATATTTTTACCATAAATATATAAATTAAACATTTATATATAATTTTTACATTACTTTTTCTCTTTTATCTATATTACCAAATAAAAAATGACCCTAGCTTCACCTTCCACAAAATGTGGCAAGCTTAACTTATATGGGTCATTTTAATATCTAAATTTTCATACTTAAACTAACTTTTTGTTTTTCTGTATCAATTTTAATTACTTTAACTTTTACAATATCACCTATTGAAACAATTTCTGATGGATTTTTAACAAATTTGTCACTAAGTTCTGATATATGTACTAATCCGTCATGCTTAACTCCAATATCCACAAATGCTCCAAAATCAATTACATTTCTAACAGTACCTGTTAATATCATCCCTTCTTTTAAGTCTTCAAATTTTAATACATCGTTGCGTAATATTGGTTTTGGCATTTCTTCCCTAGGATCCCTTCCCGGTTTTGAAAGCTCTTCAATGATGTCTTTTAAAGTCATTTCTCCAATTTCTAACTCTTTTGCTAGCTCATTTGTTGAGATATTACTTAATTTTTGCCTAATTTCCTTTAAACTATCTTTATTTAACAAATCATCTTTACTATATCCAATATTTTTTAATAATTTTTCCGTTTGAGCATAACTCTCTGGATGTACCGCTGTTATCTCAAGCGGATTGTTTCCATCAAATATACGAATAAATCCAGCACATTGTTCAAATGCAACTTTTCCTAACTTTGGAACCTTTAATAACTCTTTTCTTTCTTTTAACTTTCCATTTTCATCTCTATATTTAACAATATTATTTGCAATCGTTTTGTTGATTCCAGCAACATATGATAACAATGAAGGCGTTGCAGTATTAACATCTACCCCAACTTTATTTACTGCGTCTTCTACAACTCCAGTTAGACTCTCTGTTAACTTTTTTTGGTTGACATCGTGTTGATATTGTCCAACCCCAATTGCTTTAGGTTCAATCTTAACAAGCTCAGCTAAAGGATCTTGAAGTCTTCTTGCAATTGAAATTGCTCCTCTTAAAGAAACATTAATATCTGGATACTCCTCTGTTGCAAGTTTTGAGGCAGAATATACTGATGCTCCTGCTTCACTAACAATTGCATAATGAATTTCATGTTTTACATCTTTTATTAAATCAGATACAAACATTTCTGATTCACGTGATGCAGTTCCGTTTCCTATTGCAATCATATTTACATTATATTTATTAATTAATTTCAATAATTCTCTTTTCGCACCATCAACATCATTTTGTGGTTCTGTTGGATAAACTGTTGTAGTTGCAAGTAATTTACCTGTTTCATCAATTACTGCAATTTTGCAACCTGTTCTATATGCTGGATCAAATCCAATAACAGTTAAATTTTTAATAGGAGCTCCTAATAATAATTGCTTTGCATTTTGTCCAAAAACTTTAATTGCTTTTTCTTCTGCTTTCTCAGTTAAATCTGAACGAATTTCTCTGTCTATAGATGGCTCAATTAGCCTTTTAAAACTATCTAATATTGTTTCAATTAAAATATTTGCTACTTGTTGATTATTATCTTTTATAATGTCTTTTTGTATAAAATTTAAAATTACATCTTCTGGTTTTTCTATTTTTACCTTTAAAAATTCTTCTTTCTCTCCACGATTAATTGCTAAGATTCTATGACTTGGAATTCTATTTACTTTCTCAGAAAAATCATAATACATTTCATAACTTGATTTTTCGTTTTTTGCTGCTTTAGTTACAATTAATCCATCCCTATAACAAATTCTTTTAATTTCCTTACGGTAGTTTGGATTATCTGATATATTTTCTGCGATAATATCCATTGCTCCCTTAATTGCTTCTTCTGCTGTGTTTATTTCTTTGTCTATATCTATATATCTTGTTGCAATATCATATATATCTTCATTTTCATTTTGCTCTATAATAACTTGAGCAAGTGGTTCTAATCCTTTTTCCTTTGCAATTGTAGCTCTTGTTCTTTTTTTCTGTTTATATGGTCTATAAATATCTTCAACCTCTGCAAGTATTTTGGCTTCTCCTAGAGCCTTTACAATTTCATCTGTAAGCTTTCCTTGTTCTTCAATTGAATTTTTTACTTCTTCTTTTCTATTTTCTAAATTTCTTAAGTAATTTAATCTCTCCCCTAAAATTCTAAGCTGCTCATCACTTAATCCCCCAGTAACTTCTTTTCTATAACGAGCAATAAAAGGTATTGTATTTCCTTCATCAATTAATTTGATTGTTGCATCTACTTGTGAAGCTCTTACCTTTAGCTCATCTGCTATTATATTTATAATCTTTTCCATTAAACATTTCCTCTTTCCTATGTAATAATCTTAAATTGCTATGCAATAAACTATTCTATCCCTAAATATTCATTATATGTAACTTCTCTATCTATTATCTTATCTTCTTTTATGTCAATGATTCTATTGGCAACAGTTTGTGTTAATTGGTGATCGTGTGAAGTAAAAAGAATATTTCCTTTAAACTTTTGCATACCGTCGTTTAGTGAAGTAATACTTTCCATATCTAAATGATTTGTTGGTTCATCAAAAATCAAAAAGTTTGCACCTGAAAGCATCATTTTAGAAAGTACACATCTTACTTTTTCTCCACCAGATAGTACATTTACCTTCTTTAATGCTTCTTCTCCTGAAAATAACATTCTTCCTAAAAAGCTTCTAACATAAGTTTCATCAGGATCTTTAGAATATCCCCTTAACCAATCTGTAATGCTCAAATCTGATTCAAACAAATAATTATTATCTTTTGGGAAATAGTTGTTTGTAATTGTCGTTCCCCAAATCAACTCACCAGAATCAGGTTCTAGTTCTCCTGCAATAATTTGGAACAATACTGTCTTTGCATTTTCATTATCTGCTAAAAAAGCAATCTTATCATTTTGTTTTACTGTAAAAGATATATTATCTAGTATTTTTTCTCCGTTGATTGTCTTTGAAATATTTTTTACCTGCAATATCTCTTTTCCAGGTTCTCTATCTGGTTTAAAGTCTACATATGGGTATTTTCTATTTGAAGGTTTGATTTCATCAAGTTCAATTTTTTCAAGTGATTTCTTTCTTGATGTAGCTTGTTTAGATTTTGAAGCATTAGCACTAAATCTAGCAATAAATGCTTGAAGCTCTTTTATTTTCTCTTCCTTTTTCTTATTAGCTTCTCTCATTTGTTTTAAGACTAATTGACTTGATTCATACCAAAAGTCGTAGTTTCCAGGGTAAACTTTAATTTTTCCAAAATCCACATCTGCAATATGTGTACAAACCTTATTTAAAAAATATCTATCATGTGAGACAACAATTACAGTATTTTCAAAATTAATTAAAAATTCTTCAAGCCATGCTATACTCTTTAAGTCCAAATCATTTGTTGGCTCATCCAATAGTAAAATATCTGGGTTTCCAAATAAACTTTGAGCAAGTAATACTTTAACCTTCTCTTTTGCCTCTAATTCACTCATTTGTTTAGTATGTTTATCTTGAGTTATTCCTAAATCGTTTAATAGCATTGCGGCATCTGTTTCTGCATTCCAGCCATCAAGTTCTGCAAATCTCTCTTCTAATTTTGCAGCTTTCATTCCATCTTCTTCTGAAAAATCAGGTTTACTATATATTTCATCTTTCTCTTTCATAATTTTATACAGTTCCTCATTCCCCTTAATTACTGTATCTATTACACTGTAGTCTTCGAAAGCAAAATGGTCTTGCTTTAAAACTGATAATCTCTCTCCTTTATCTAAAGTAACTTCTCCCTTGCTAGGTTCTATTTCTCCAGATAGTACTTTTAAAAAAGTAGATTTTCCGGCACCATTAGCACCTATAATTCCATAGCAACATCCTTTGTTAAATTTAATATTTACATCTTCGAACAAAGTCCTTTTTCCAAAACGAATTGTAACTCCTACTGCATTTAGCATTTTAATTCCTCCTAAATAGTATGATTTTCTGTACTATTATACAGTATAATTACTTATTTTTCAAATACTTTTTAAGCTTTTTCCTTCCAATAATAGGTACCTGCACTTTTTTACATTATTTCATTACATATTTTATCCTGTATACATCATATTCATTTTTTCCATCATAAAAGAGAGGCATTGCCTCTCTTAATGTAGTATATTATTAATCATCATAAAACAATAATTTTATTCCCCATATACCTGATATTCCAACTAGAGTATATATTATTCTTGAAATTACTGACATTGTACCAAAAATCGTATCTACTAAATTAAATTTAAAAATTCCTATTAGTCCCCAATTTATTGCTCCTATTATAATAAGGACTAATGCAATTTTATCTATTATTTTCATTTTTATCACCTCGTTGGTTATAGTATATGAAATTTATGTAAATTTTATTCATTTAATCTAACATGTTTCTCTTTTTTAACCATAACATTGCAAGTATTCCTAGTAAAACAGATACAGTCATAATTATTACAAATCCCCAAGGATTCTCTTGCATAGGGACTCTTACATTCATTCCCCAGAAACTCGCTATCATAGTTGGAATTGATAATACAATTGTAATTGAAGTTAAAAATTTCATTACTCCATTTAGATTATTGGATATAATTGAAGCATATGCATCCATAGTTCCATTTAAAATATCACTATAAATTTTAGCCATTTCTATTGCTTGTTTATTTTCAATAATAGCATCTTCTAGAATATCTTCATCTTCATCATATAATTTTATAATCTTTCCTCTTAATGTTTTTTCCATAACAACTTCATTTGACTTTAATGATGTCGTAAAATATACTAAACTTTTTTCTAAACTTAGTAGCTTTAATAATTCTTTATTCTTCATAGAATTTTTCAAAACATATTCAGCAATTTCTGTTTCTTTATTAATTTGTTTTAATAATTTTAAAAACTCTGCTGAGTTGTGTAACAATATTTGAAAAATCAATCTACTCTTTTTGTAAGTAATTATATGTTTTACAATATTTCTTTCTATATCATGTATAATCTCATTTTCTTTTAATGATACTGTAATAAAATAATCATCTCTAACAACAATCATTCCAATCGGCATGGTCGTATATACTTCTATATCATTTTCTCTTTCCAAGATTGGAATATCAACAATAAACAAAATAGTTTCATCATCATCAATATCTATTCTGGCCTTTTCTTCATAGTCTAAAGAATAACGTATAAAATCTTCTTTTATGTTAAGATTTTCACATAATTCTACTATTTCTTCTTCTTTTGGAGAAACCACATTAATCCAGCATCCTTTTTTATATTCATCTATCTGCTCAGTTTTATTTGTTTGCATATCTGTATAATATTTTTTTATCATATAGACTCCTCCCTTTACTTTGTTATTATTTTATTTATAGTAAAAAACAGAGAATATACTACATAATTTATTATATTCTCTATTTTTAATTATCATAATCTCGTTATTTTATCTTTCAAAATTATTTAAAATTTCATTTACTGATTGATTTTGTCTGTACTCACTTTTAGTTATAGTTTTATCTCTAATATTTCCGTTTATCGTCTAAATAAAGCTTTGTAGCAGACATTTTATCTATTTCGTCTAATGCATGTATATAAGAATTTATTACCTTTTCTCTATTAAAGCTTTCCTTGTTCACTTGTGCATTTATTCTTTTCATATCACTGATTTGCTCTATATAATCAGCAATATTATCACTAATTACGTTTTTATTTAAAAAATTTGTAGACTCTCTATAATAAAATTTACTATTCAGATTATCATCAACTATAATCGAAGTATCTATATAATCCCCTCCGAACATATGACCTTCACGTAATCTTATATTATACACTTTTGTATCAAAAAGCTTAGCAAGTTTTTCATCAAGTATGTTGTATTGTAAAGTAACTATTCTATGTGATAAATTAATTAATTCAGTATTATTCATATCTATAAATTGATTTGTATTTCCTTGTAAATTTCTCAATAAAATAAATTCATCATAATCTTTATTAGCAACTCCTAAGCTTTCAATTGTGTCACCAGATTTTAATGCATCACTAATTCCAATCGTATCATGCTGTCTTCTATATTGTATACTCTTATTTACTCCATTTATTATATTTAATGTCATTAAACCTGCAACTCCTATTATGGTAACTTTTTTCCACTTTTCTTTTAATTCGTCACCAATAATTTTCATGCTACCCTTTATCTTATATAAAGTTCCTCTTTTTGTATAATATTTTTTTACTCCTTGACCACTTTTACTTCTTGCTTGTCCCCTTTTGTGAGTATTGTTTCCTGCAGGAACATTTTGCTTTTCTGTATATCTGTATTTTTTCAAAAATTCTTCTTTTTCCATATGTGCTTTCTCCTTAATTTTGTTAAAGATTACATATAATTATCTTATTTATATTATAGTTATTTTAAAATTGATTTGTCAAGTTATGTTTAAAGTTTATCTTTTCATTTATGCACTAATTTTAATTTTTTCTTGTAATGCCTTGTATAAAATCAAAAACCATGTTAACATATTTATAATTAATATTTTGGAGGATATGCTATGAATTACAAAAAGTACAAAAAGCACAAAAAAACATTACATCAACTTGACCCTAATTTTAAAATATTACGGTCAAAATCAATCTACATTAACAATTTAAAATGCTTAATGCTTTTAAACAAAGAAAAGAAAGCAGCAATTATACGATTGTTATCCAGTAAACAGTATGGTATCATCCTTTTTGATGGTAATATCGCAAAGGAATATACTTTCAATACTGATTCTAGCACCGGTGCTGATACATGTATAAATCTTGTTGTTTCTATTAAAGACAACTCTTCTAAAGGAATAATCAATTATGGTCCTTTTGGAACATATCGTCCTATAGAACAATATGTATACATTTAATAAGCACAAATTATCCTAGCTACAAAGACCTTATCTTTGTGGCTTTTTTTATGAAATTTTTCTTTTAAAACGTAATACTTATATAACTAACCAAAAATATAAATAAAATTAATAATATTTTTTTCTTAATTTCTATACTTTAATTTTATCATACAACATTTTATATCTTATATTTTTTATTTAACTTTTTGTGTAATTTTAGTAATTGTTTTTTTAATGTTTTTATGATATGCTATAATACAAAAAAATGTTAGATAGGAGGTCTTTTATGACTTTTTCAGAACAATTAAATAAATATATAAAACAATTTGAATGTTCTTCTCAAGAATTAGCAACTGCATCTAGTTTATCTTCTGCTGTTATCAGTCGCTATCGTAATGGTGAAAGGACTCCCAATATAAAAAGCAAACAATTTGAAGGTTTAGTCAATGGATTATATACAATTAGTATTAATCGAAAAATAAATATATCAAAAGAAAATATTTATAATGATTTAGCAAATACATTAAAAGATATTGTTATTGACTTTGAACAATTAAGTAAAAATTTTAATGAACTCGTTTCTACATTAAATATCAATATTGCTGATTTATCTCGTTTTATTAGTTACGATGCTTCTTTTGTTTCTAAAATACGAAATGGTAGTAGAACTCCCTCTAAGCCTAAAAGCTTTATTGAAGGGGTATGTAATTATGTTGTAACAAAATACAAGGCAGAAGATGATAAAAAGGCTATATCTATACTTATTAATTGCACATTGAAAGACTTAAAAGAAAAATCTAATTATTATTTAGAATTGACAAAGTGGATTTCAACAAATTCTACTCCACGTCATAATTATATTAATGATTTTTTAAATAATTTAGATACATTTAATTTAAACGAATACATAAAGACTATACATTTTGATGAAATGAAAGTTCCTTTTATTCCTTTTTACAAACCATCTTCAAAGACTTATTATGGTATAGATGAGATGAAAAAGGGCGAACTTGATTTTTTCAAAGCAACTGTACTTTCTAAATCTGCTGAATCTGTTTTTATGTGTAGTGATATGCCTATGGAAGATATGGCAGAAGATGTCGAATTTGGCAAAAAGTGGATGTTTGCTATTGCAATGATGCTAAAAAAAGGACTTCACTTAAATATAATTCATAATCTTGATAGACCTTTTAATGAAATGATGTTAGGCTTAGAGAGTTGGATTCCTATTTATATGACTGGCCAAGTCTCTCCATATTTTCTAAAAGGAACTCCAAATTCAATTTATTGCCATTTTAATTATGTTTCTGAGAGCGCCGCTCTTACAGGAGAATGTATAAATGGATATCACGATAAAGGAAGTTACAGATTAATAACTTCAAAGACTGATGTTGCTTATTTTAAAACAAAAGCAGAATGTTTACTTAATAAGGCAACTCCTCTTATGGAAATTTATAAAGTAGAATCTAAAAATGCCTTTGCTGCATTTATGTCTTCAAGTGCAAAATTAAAAGGAACTCGTAGAAGAATTCTATCAGCATTGCCTATCCATACTATATCTGATGAATTGCTTTTAAAAATTTTAAAACATAATGACGTTGCAGCTAAAGATGTTAGTAACATACAATCAGCTATGAAAGAACAAAAACAAATAATTGAAACCATATTAGAAGATAATGTCTTTGAAGATGAAATACAAAAAATATCTAAAGAGGATTTTAACAATATATCTCCCACTCTATGTCTTTCAGATATTTTCTACGAAAATAAAATTTACTATAATTACGAAGAATATCTGGAACATTTAAAGTTAACAAAAAAATATGCAAAAGATATGCCAAATTATAAATTGAATACAGATAATAAACATACATTTAAAAATATACAAATTTTAATTTGTGAAAAAAATTGGGTTATGGTTTCAAAGGCAAATAGTCCTTCTATTCACTTTGTAATTCATCATCCTAAACTTAGAAATGCTATTGAAAATTTTATCCCACCTGTCGTAGAATAAAATAAGAAAAAAAAAGTAAGTGATTTTATTAAATTCCACTTACTTTTTTATCTGTAAAATGTTAATATCTTCTTAAAAAACTTATTGTTTAAGACTAATATTATTAAAAAATACAACTCCTAAGAGTTGCACTAAAATCCTTATATACATCATTTTTTAATCTTAGATTCAAGTTAAATGTAAGCTTTCAAACAGTTCAGCATAAATTATTTATGGTGCACCATCTCGGACTCGAACCGAGGGTCTTCTGATTAAGAGTCAGCTGCTTTACCAACTAAGCTAATGGTGCATATTTTTTTAAATTCACCTATATATTATATTACCACTTTTTTATAATGTCAATAGTTTATATTTATTTTTACTATCATATAAAAATATTAATTATTATATAAATAAATCATCACTCAAAGCATATTCTTCACTTATATACTTTGAGTGATACATTCTTAAATAACTATTAATCATTCATTAAACTGTTATAATATATTAATTTGAATTTTTTTCATTGTTTTTTGCATTATTTTCTTTTACCGTAGATTGATTATTAGTATTTGAATTACTGGTGTCATTCTGTGTTTTTTTCTCTTGTTCAACATTTTTAGTATAATCCTCTTGAACTTTCTTTTCTTGCTCATCATTTTGCTGAATATTGCTGTTTTTACTTTGTTGTTTTTGCTCAGTTTTCTTAGTACCTCTTCTTATAATTCTTGCCTTTGTACTATATGTATCCCTAGAAAGTAATGTTTTTGAAATCACTTTTCCATCCTTTTTTAAGATTTTATATGCCTCACTTCTGATTCCATTTGTTCCTGCTTGTTCAACAACCTCTTTCCCCTCAGGAAGAGTATTATCATCTTTATATTCTGTATTATATGGAATATAACTTGTTACATATGATTGCAATTCAACTTCGTAATCTGATCCTTCGGCAGTGCCAAATATTTCAACCTTTATTACACCATTACTTGTATATGCTTTTATTTTTATTGGATACTTTCTGTTATTTTTAAATTTAAAGTCCAAACTTGGCCAATATACAGTAGCATCTCTACTAACTGGAACATATGCCGCAGCAAAATAATGGCTAGTTCTACTTGTAATTTCTAAATTAGAAAGTAATACTGCATTATATAATGTTGAAGAAGTTTGGCAAACCCCACCACCATAATCACTAACAACTTTTCCACCAATATATGCAGCTCCAAGTTTATAACCTGCTTGAGGTGTTCTTGGCCCTAAAACTTTATTATAAGAAAATTCTTCACCAGGTAATAAAACTACACCATTTATCTTGTTTACAGATATCTTTATGTTAGTTGTTCTATTTACATCAGCCGTAGAATATTTTGTGGAATATGTAGCAAGCCTATTAGGAAATGCTTCATCTCCTAGACTATCTGTTGTCACCTTTGGCTTCGTTATTTTTAGTGGAATAGTATACTTTTCCTGCTTTTCTTGTAACATTGTTTTTACTTCATCAATACTAATTGAAAATTCTACCCCCTCTACATGTGGATGAATTTCGAAAGGATCTTTTGTTATATAAGCATCTTGTGCTTCTTTATGTACTTCTTTATAAATATTATCTATATCAATATCATTAGGTTTAATTATTTTTACAGGAATTGTAACTTTTTCTTCATTATTTACTTCCGTATTTATTTTTTCTAAGATTATTTTTTTAAATTCCTCTTCATTTACCGAAATTCCTTCTTTTCCTGCTGTTATAATTAAATCATTCTTTTCTATATAATAACTTGGCTGTTGCACACCATTAGATAGATTTCCATTAATTTCTTTAATAAAGCTATTAAATTTTTCTTCATTAATTGTCGTCTTTAAATCTATTTTTTTACCCTTTATATTAGTTTTTATAACATTAAAATTATTACAAAATATATTTTCATTTCTTCCAACATTATAAGCTTCATTAATTGCTTCTTCAACATTATATGTAATTCCTATATCTAATGGATTTACTTCTACATTATATTCTTCATAATTAAATTTAATATTATTGTTTAATCTTGTATTAATATAATTATTTAATTTATCTCGTCCCTCTTCTAAAGACATATTAGATAAATCAACATTATCTACTTTTATACCCTTTATAATATTTTTATTTAAATTATTTTTTATTGAAATCCATAAAAAAGTGATAAGTATTATTGCAAAAACGCAAATAAGTATACCTACACCAATGTTAATCTTTTTTTTCTTAACATTATAGTTTTCGTTTAAATTTTCATTTTTTGCTACTTCTTGTTCTTTTATTTCCTCGCTTTTTTCTAAAACTTGATTCTCCTTCATTTTACTCTCCCTCTATTTTTTGTTATTAAAATGATAGCACAATAATTTTATTTTTACAATAACATTTTTATTAATGATTATTCAATTTTATTCTTTTTTTACAAATTTAGGTTATATATTTTTATACTACTGAAATAACATATAATTACTATTTTTTTTAATTTTTCTTTCTATAACACTAATAATAACATCTTATGATTACTTTTTACACTTCCCCTTTGCTCTGGACAATTACAAGTTTTTCTTATATAATTTTAAAAAGGAGAGTTAATATGATTGTAAAATTATTATCAAAAATAAGAAAAGATAAAAAAATAACTAAAATGGAAATATGTAAAAAAGCAGGTATTGATATGGGGTATATGACACATATTGAAAAAGGAGAAAGAAATCCAAGTATACAAACAATAAAAAAAATATGCAAATCATTGGATACTCCATATCAGCAAGTTCTATATACATATGATATTTCTTTAAATGATGAACAAATTAAATATAATGTAATTGATCACATATCTTATAATAAAATTCCTGCATTTGAGTTAGTACCATCTTTAATAGAATGTCCTACTAATGTCTCAAATGCAACAGTCGCAATAAAAGTATCTGACAAATCAATGGAACCTGTGCTAAAACTTAACTCATATGTCTTCGTTGCATTTAATTTACCATTAGACCACAAAGACATTGGAATATTTGAATATAATAACAAAATAATTATAAGACGCTTTCTCATTAGAAAGAAACATCTAGTTCTACGTGCGGAAAATGAAAAAATTGATGATGTAATTATTTCAGAAGATGATAATTTTATTATTATAGGTAAGATTGTCGGTACTTCAGAATAATTCTTTAATTAATAATATTGTAATTTTAAATCGAATTAATCTAAAAAAGTATATTTAATTATATATTTTTTTATAAAAATACAAAAATTATAAAAATATTTCAAATAATACTTGAATTAGATAAAATTTAATAATATAATACACTTTAATAGAGCTAAAGATAAGATATAAGGAGAAGATTATTATGGAACTTGTTAAAAATGTATTTTTTAATACAGATAAATTAGTCCAAAATTCAACAGTAAAAATTTCTTATACTGGAGAACTTTTTCAAGATAATTCAGAAGATGTTTATATTCATTATGGATTTGGAACTAACTGGGATAATTTAAATGATGTAAAAATGAATAAAACAGAATTGGGTTTTCAAGCAGAAATCGATTTACCCGAAAGTAATTTGTTTAACTTTTGTTTTAGAAATTCCGCTAATAAGTGGGATAATAACAATAATGAAAACTACTCTTTTATCATCGATAAACCTGAACTTTCTCTTGCAGTTCGAGATGAACGTAGATTACAAAAAGACCATGTTCGAAAATTAAGAAAGACATATATTTGGAGTAAAAAAGTTAAAATTGCTGTATATAAAATCGTAAAATTTTTCCCTAAAATTATATCTGGAAATTATAGAAAGAAAATAAATTCACAACAGTAATAAATAATAAAAAATAAACATTATATAAATATAATGTTTATTTTTTATTATTTTATGCACCAACCTCCGTTAATACCTATAATTTGACCGGTAGTATATTCATCCTCAATTAACCATTCTACACATCTAGCTATATCTATTACATCTCCTATCTTTTCCAACGGGATTTGTTGAATAATTTCCTTTATATCTTCATCATTAAGTCTGTTATTCATAGATGTATTTATTATTCCGGGTGCAATACTGTTTACCCTGATACCTGATGGACCTAATTCTTTAGCTAATGCTTTGGTCATTGCATCTAATCCTGCTTTAGAAACTGAGTAGTGTACTTCACAAGCAGCCCCAACCGACCCCCATATTGAAGATATATTTATAATGCACCCTTTCTTTTCTTTTATCATGTTTGGCAAAACTTCTTGAATAGTATAATAACTAGAAGTTAAATTTGTGTTTATCATTCTGTTCCAATCTTCATCAGTAATATCCTGAAATAATTTAAACTGACTAATTCCCGCATTATTTACTAATACATCTATTTTATGATATTTGTTAATACAAAACTGTATTAATTTTTTAACTTCCCCTCTTTTAGTAACATCTGCTTTAAATACATCTATAATTTTTTCCCTTTGTAATAATTCTTGCTTTATTAATAACGCTTCTTTTTCAGATTTATTATAATTTAACACTACCTTGTGTCCAGTCATCGCCAAGTTTCTAACAATTGATTCACCTATTCCCTTTGACCCTCCGGTAACTAAAACAACATTTTCACTCATTTTTTTAATTATGTTAGTTTTAATCTTCTAACATATCCTCCTTTTTATAGTTTATCTTTTTATTTATGATAAAAATAAAAGCCAATAATTAAGAGCTTCTCAAAATTACTGACTTTATGGAGCCACTTCTCAGATTCGAACTGAGGACCCCCGCATTACAAGTGCGGTGCTCTGGCCAACTGAGCTAAAGTGGCAAAATGGTGACCCGTACGGGAATCGAACCCATGTCTCCGCCGTGAAAGGGCGATGTCTTAACCGCTTGACCAACGGGCCATAAATTTAAATATTACTAGGATTTAAGTTTTTCTTAAATCCTAGTCTGGTGAGCCATCGCGGACTCGAACCGCGGACAACTTGATTAAAAGTCAAGTGCTCTACCACCTGAGCTAATGACCCAAGTATTTACCAACCGAATTCATGTCGGTCAACATGTTTTATATTTTAAATCATTATATTCAGTTTGTCAATAGTTTTTATAAAATTTTAATATTTATTTTATGATTTTTTTATTTTCCAATGTTTTTTCCTTATAATTTGATATATTTTACTTTTAATTTCTATTTTTTTATTGTAAATGCATATTAATGTATGGTAAAATATTTTCCAAGTAAGGGGTGATTTCTATGTACGATACAAATCAAAACATTCCAAATGAGTATAAACCACTTTCAGCATGGGGATATGTTGGTTATAATTTATTATTTAGTATACCAATAATCGGATTTATATTTTTAGTGGTATTTGCGCTTGACTCTAGTAATATTAATAGAAGAAACTATGCTAGATCTTTTTTTTGCTGGATATTAATTTGTATTATTTTATCTGTTATCGTGTTTGCAATATTTATGGCAATGGGTATATCTATATATAGTTTAAACTCTTCTGGATTTTAAGATATATCTAATAATTTTACTCTAAGAACTACCAAATACATAAATATTTTGTAGTTCTTTTTTTATTTTTTAACTTTTTCCATTAAATCATTTAGATGTATTATACATATCTATCATTTTATTTTTTGATATTATAAAACTAAAAAAGAGCAATTAAAAACTTTAACTACTCTCATATTCTATAATAATATTATATTATTCTTCATTTAATTTTTTCACTAGTTCTTCTACGTCAATTCCGTGCACTTGACATGCCTCTTCAATAGTTTCTTCTTGTGATGCAGGACATCCTAAACAATGCATTCCTGCTTGTAATAAAATTTCTGCCTTTTCTGGTGCAGTTTCCATTATCTCACCTATTTTAGTATCTTTATTAATCATTTTTTTCCTCCTTGTATAATATTGAACAATAAAAAAAGTATGTCCAACTTGTTCTTTATTATACCAATTTTTCTCCTTATGTGCAACTTTATTATATTATTTAGTTTAAAAATTACATTATTTTTAAAAAAAGTATAGACAAATAAAAAAAATTATTGTAATATCTTTATATTCGAAGGGAGTGATTTAAATTCAAATTCTATTTAATTTATTTTTAATAACTTTTTTTATCAATTTTTTTATTATTCTTTATTCAATTTATACATTCTTTGAATTACATATTTTCCATAATAAACAAGGTTCTAAATTACAAATAAAAAACAAGTTCTCAGATTGAAATGAAAAAACGAATTTATTTTATCTCTTTATTCTCATCTTTTTTATTATTTTTAGGTATACTATTATTTTTTCCTATTTACACGACTAAACATTTGATTTTTTATTATGCAATTCATCCTTTTGACATATGCATAGAAAAATCATATCTTTGGAAGCTTATTAAATTGTTATTTTTTATATTTTACATTCTCTCATCTATTATAATATCCAATTCAATTTACTCAATCAAATCAAACAAAGCAGCAAATGAAAAAAAAAATAAAAAGGTAACTAACTCAATAATTAATTCTGATTTAAATTTATTAATTGGATACAACAAAGAGAATTCGCCGATTTACTTATGTGAAAAATCTTTATATCAAAATATATTGATTACAGGAACGATTGGTAGTGGTAAAACGAGTTGTGCTATGTTCCCCTTTACCAAACAACTTATTGAATATAAATCAACTATAATCACAGAAAAAATTGGTATGCTAATATTAGATGTTAAGGGAAACTTTCATTCACAAGTATCATATTATGCTAAAAAAAATAATAGATTAGATGACCTAATTATAATTGAACCTGGAGGAAAGTATAAATATAACCCACTAAACAAACCAAACCTAAAATCATCTGTCCTAGCTAATAGATTAAAAAATATATTGCTATTATTTTCACCAAATAATTCTGAATCTTATTGGTTAGATAAGGTAGAACAGGTTTTAACAGAATGTATTAAATTATGTAGATTATATAACGATAATTATGTAACTTTTGAAGAAATTCATAATTTAGTTAATAATCCAAATTATTATACAAAAAAAATTGAAATTCTTAGAAATTTGTTTTTAACTCAACAGCTAAATCAAGAAGATATGTACAATCTATCATCTGCATTAAACTTTTTCGAAAATGAATATTTGCAACTGGATCCTAGAACATTGTCAATTTTAAAATCGGAAGTTACAAGAATAACGAATTGCTTTTTATCTGATTACGAAATATATAAAACCTTTAATCCAAGTAAAAATGAAGAAAACTTTTATGGTTTTAAAGATTTAATTACGTCTGGAAAAATTGTAGTTTTAAATATGAATATTGCAGAATACAAAAATATTTCAAAACTAATAGCAGCATATTTAAAATTTGATTTTCAAACAGAAGTATTGTCTAGATTATCACACCAAGAGTCTATACGTAAAGTAGCATTTATTTCTGATGAATATCATGAATATGTTACAAGTAATGATGCAGATTTTTTTGCACAGTGTAGAGAAGCAAAATGTATTAATATTTTAGCAACACAAAGCTATAGTTCATTGCTTAATACATTAAAAGATGAAAAAACTTTCAAAGTTCTTGTACAAAATTTAGTAAATAAACTTTGGTTCAGAACTGATGATTATTTTACAATAGAAAATGCCCAAAAACAAATTGGTAAAGAAGAAAAATTAAAAACATCAACAACGATATCTGAGAGTGCAAAAGAAACACATTATAATTTTTTTACAAATACACTTAACTCCAAACTTTCTAATATATCAGAAAGTATAAATAAATATTCTCAATTTGAATTTATTTATGACACGAGTTTTTTTACTCAAAAATTAGAAACATTTTCTTGTTTATCTTTCTTATCTAACGGTGAACAAATTATTACTCCCCAAAAAATAACTTTAATCCCATATTTTATTTCAGAAGAAAGGTAGTGATTTTTTGAAGAAAAAAATTTATTTTATTTTTTTTATATTATTATTTATTATAATTCTATTATCTTGTCTATCTACAAATTCATTTTGTGCAGACCCTAAAATTATTACAAAATTAAACAGTGCATTTATTAAGATTAAAGATTGGATTTTAAAGCTCTCAACTCCTGCTGCTGCGGTTGCTGTTGGAACAGGTGTATTTATGAAAAAGTTTAGTTTTGGAGATGAAGAAAGAATACGAACTGGTAAGAAATTAATAAGAGGTTCTTTATATTCTTATGGATTTATTTTAGCAACAGATTTAATACTTGCTGCAATTAAAAGTCTAGTTGGATAGGATGTGATATATCTTGAATGCATCAAAAATTAATATAACGGAAGTAATAATAAAAACCTTGAATTCTTTATTTGAAAATTTATTTTCTTCTATAGACAATAACATTTATACTGTTTTAGATGATATAACATTTATAAATTCAGATATATTAAAAGATATGTTTTTTAAAAATATATTTGGTACAAATTCTCAAAGTGGAATATTACTAATTGTAAATTCGTTATTAGTTGGAATTGTAATATATTATATTATTAGATTATTATATGCTCATTTTTTATCAATAGAAATAGAAAAACCTATACAATTCATTTTTAAATTACTATTTTTTTCAATAATAATAAATTGTTCATTTTTTATTTGCGAACAATTTATTACAATTAACTCTTACGTTTCTTCATCAATTAGAGAAATCGGTGAGTCACTATTTAAAATTAATATTTCATTTTCAGAATTAGTAAAGAAATTAAACTCAACTATTAATATAACAAACTCTAATTTTAACGTTTTTTCTCTTGATGGAATAATAAAAAGCTTTATTTCTATAGAATTATTAAACTTGGTTTTTGTGCAATCTTTACGATATGTATTAGTTAAAATATTTATACTAATAACTCCCTTCGCATTATTGAGTCTAATTAATAAATCTACATCATGGTTTTTTAAGTCATGGTTTAGAACTATCTTTTCTTTATTAATTATTCAATCATTTATAAGTATAATATTATTAATCACGTTTTCTATTAATTCTACTTCTCCTAATATTCTTACTAAATTAATGTACATTGGTTCATTATATGCAATAATAAAGTCTAATTCCTATCTAAAAGATTTAATTGGTGGAATCAGCACCAATATTTCAACTAATTTTTATTCCTTAAAGTATAAAAAATAATTTTTACTAGTATTATTTTAGACTGGAGGTGATGTTATTAAATTTATAATTCCTCATAATTACAAATTTCGAACAAAACTATTTGGCATAATAGATTATTCAACAATTTTTTTCAATATCATATGGTGTATAATAATTATTTTAATATTAAATTTATTTCATATTAGTTTTACAATAAAAATGTATATATTTATTCTTACTTGTTTTCCATTTTTATTACTAACATCAATAAGTTTCTATCACGAGAATATAGTGTATGTATTTTTCTATATATTAAATTTTTTTAAAAAAAGAAAGATATATATTTTCAAAAAATACTAATAGTCTAAAATCATATAATGCAATATTATATAATTAACACCATAAATTTATATTTAGTTTTCTTTTGTTAACTATTTTTCTTTCCATATTGTAAAAACTGATTTTTAATGATATAATTTGACAATAATGTCGTTAAAAGGAGGCTTTTCTATGAAACTAGAGCAAAATGACAAATCACTATTATTTTCTTTCACCCCATTACCAGATATTTTCTTTACAGAATACTTATCACAATTGTCTGGTAATTGTATAAAGGTATATCTTTACTTACTATTTTTATCAAAGTATGGAAAAGATATAAAATTAAATGATCTATCAAAAAAATTAGAACTACCTCTAAAAATAATACAAGATTCTGTTAAACAACTTGAAGACGAAAATATTATAATAAAGAAAAACACAGGATACATAATTAATGATTTACAAGAAATTGAGCTTCATAAATTATATAATCTTAAGGTTTCTTCTTCTGCTGAACAATTAGAAAAATCAGTAAAAAATCAATATAGAGCAAAGGCTATTGAAAATATTAACAATCAATTTTTTCAAGGAATTATGTCTCCATCTTGGTATAGTGATATTGACCTATGGTTCAATAAATATGGCTTTGATGAAGAAGTAATGATAGCTCTATTTGGATACTGTTTTAATCGCTCTGCTTTACATAGAAATTATATTCAAACAGTTGCTGAAGCATGGTATAAAAACAATATAAAAACTTTTAATGATTTAGATATTTACTATGAAAAACAAGAAAAAATAAAAAAAATATCAAAGAACATTTCAAAAAAACTTGGAATTTCAAGGCAGCTAACACAATATGAAGAGGCTTATATTGAAAAATGGACGTTAGACTATAATTATTCTATGGACATTATAGAAATTGCGTTAAAGAAAACCACCTCAAAAGCAAACCCTAGCTTTGATTATTTAGACAAGCTACTAACAGATTGGCATGATAGAAAGCTTAATTCAACAGATGCTATTATAAAATTTTTAAATGAAATGAAACAGAAAAATAAATCAATAAAAGATTTAGAAAAGAAGTCTGGATATAACAATTACGATCAAAGAAACTATAATGATTTAAATAATTTATATGCAAATAATGTTAATATATAAAAACTTTTAAGGATGTGTATAAACATGAATAATACAAATTTAAGAACAATTTTAAATGACTACGAAAAAAAAAGAATATATGAAATCAACGCATTAGAAGCAAGAAAAAATGAATTATATATTCAAATACCAAGGCTAAAACAAATTGATTCTGAATTGAGTTCATCATCAATTTCCGTAACCAAAAATATACTTAAATATAACAACCCATCTTTAATAAATGATTTAAAGAAAACAATTAGAAACTTACAGGAAGAAAAAAAATCTCTATTAAATTCTATTGGTAAAGATGAATCGTATTTAAAAATTCATTACGATTGTGAATTATGTAAAGATACAGGTTACATTACAGAAAATTATCGAACAATTAAATGTAATTGTCTAAAACAAAAAATATTTGATTTAGAATATAATAAAACTAATATCTATAATCTATCAGATCAAAATTTTTCAAACTTCAAATCCACATTTTATTCTGATGCTGTTGATAAAGAAAAATATAAGTCAGATATCTCACCAAGAGAAAATATCGAAATAATAAAAAAGATATGTAATAATTTTATAGATAATTTCAACGACAAAAATGAAAAGAATTTATTATTTACTGGAAATACAGGATTAGGAAAAACATTTTTATCTAGTTGCATCGCTAATGAACTACTAAAAAGAGGTAAAACCGTACTTTACCAAACTGCACCTGTTATGTTTGATACAATTATAGATTATAGATTTGGAAAAAATTCTTCTAATATTTATAATAATTTACTTGATGTTGACTTGTTAATTATTGACGATTTAGGTACTGAATGTATGAATAATATGAAATTTACAGAATTTTTTAATATTATTAATACTAGACTTTTAAATAATAATAATAAATGTACAAAAACAATAATATCAACAAATTTAAATCTTCAAAATTTATTTAATTCATATGATGAGAGGATTGTTTCCAGATTTGTCGGATATTACAATATTTGTAGATTCTTTGGAGACGATATTCGTTTTATAAAAAAATAACTAAAAATAAATAGAATACTATCATTAACCTGAATATGTATTCTATTTATTTTTAATTTGTGTTTTTATTTCATATTATTCTTCATTTTCTTCTGGTTCAATTATTTCTATACTTACAACTTTACTACCATCATTTGTTCTCATTAATGTAACACCTTGAGTAGCTCTTCCTAATACGCTTATATCATTAACTTTCAATCTAATGATTGTACCAGTATCTGTTATTAACATTACATCTTCTTCTCCAACTGCAATTCTTATTCCTACTATAACACCTGTTTTTGGAGTTACTTTATATGTGATAACACCTTTTCCACCTCTATTTTGTACTCTATATTCTTCTAATTCTGTTCTTTTTCCAAATCCATTTTCAGTAATTGCTAATAATGTTGCACTTTTATTGTTTAAAATAGATTCCATTCCAACTACTTTATCATCTTCATCTAATCTTATTCCAATAACACCTTGTGCTGATCTTCCAACTGGTCTTACATCTTTTTCGTCAAAAGTAATACACATACCCTTCTTAGTAACCATAACAATATTATCTGCACCATCTGTTAATCTAACATTAATTAATTCGTCATCTTCTTTTAATGTTATTGCAAGTAATCCTGTTTTTTTATTTGAATTGTATTCATTAATACTTGTTTTCTTTATAATACCATTTTGAGTACACATTAATAAATATTTTCCATTATCAAAATTTTGAATAGGAATAACTGCAGATATTTTTTCTCCATTATCTAATCTTAACAAATTAACAATTGCAGTTCCCTTTGCTGTTCTACCTGCTTCTGGAATTTCATAGCCTCTTAACTTATATAATTTTCCCTTATTGCTAAAGAATAGTATAGTGTCGTGAGTACTTGCTGTAAAAATTTGTTTGACAAAATCATCTTCTCGAGTTGAAATTCCCGTTATACCTTTTCCGCCTCTTCTTTGGCTTTTATAAGTATCAATTGGCATTCTTTTTATATATCCAAAATGTGTTAATGCCACAACGGTTTTTTCCTCTTTTATCAAATCTTCTATATCAAATTCACCTTCGGCAGCTACAATTTTTGTTTTTCTTTCGTCTCCATATTTTTCTTTTATTTGTAATAACTCTTCCTTTATTATATCAAAAACCAATTTTTCACTATTTAATATTTCCCTTAAATGCTTAATTAGTTCCATTAATTCTTTATATTCTTCTTCAATTTTTTCTCTTTGTAAACCTGAAAGAGTCTTTAGTCTCATATCTAGTATTGCTTGTGCTTGTATATCAGATAATCCAAATCTTTTCATTAATTTTTCTTTAGCATCATCATATGAAGATCTTATAATATTTATTACTTCATCAATATTATCTAAGGCAATTTTCAATCCTTCTAAAATATGAGCTCTAGCCAATGCTTTATCTAATTCAAACTGTGTCCTACGTAAAATTATAGTTTTTCTGTGTTCTATATAATATTCCAAACATTGTCTTAGCGTTAGTATTTTAGGCTCTCCATTTACAAGTGCTAACATAATTGCACCAAATGTATCTTGCATTTGTGTAAATTTATATAATTGATTTAAAACTATTTGTGCATTTGCATCTCTTTTTAACTCAATTACAATTCTTACCTTTTCTTCTCTATCAGACTCATCTCTTAAATCTGAAATACCCTCTATTTTCTTATCTCTTGCAAGTCCTGCAATATTTTCAATTAATTTTGCTTTATTAACTTGATATGGTAATGAAGAAACAACAATTCTTTGTTTGTTTCCACTCATCTCTTCTATTTCTGCTTCTGCTCTAACAGTTATTTTGCCTCTTCCTGTTGTATAGGCTTGTTTTATTCCTTCTTTTCCTATAATTAGACCTCCTGTAGGGAAGTCAGGTCCTTTAATTACAGCCATTAGTTCTTCATCCGTTAGGTTATCTTCATCAATTATTTTTATAATTCCATTAATAACTTCTGTTAAATTATGTGGTGGTATATTTGTTGCCATCCCAACGGCGATTCCCGATGAACCATTTATTAGCAAAGTTGGAATTTTTGAAGGTAGTACTGTTGGCTCTTGTAATCTATCATCATAATTAGGCATAAATTCAACTGTATTTTTTTCAATATCTGTTAACATGGTTTCAGCTATTTTGGCCATTCTTGCCTCTGTATACCTCATTGCAGCCGCTCCATCACCATCAATTGAACCAAAATTTCCATGTCCATCGATTAATGGATATCTTAATGAAAATTCCTGTGCCATTCTAACCATCGCATCATATACTGAAGCATCTCCATGTGGATGATATCTTCCTAAAACTGAACCAACTGTATTAGCACATTTTCTATATGGTTTGTCGGAAGTAATTCCATCTTCATACATTGCATATAATATTCTTCTATGCACTGGCTTTAATCCATCTCGAACATCTGGAAGTGCACGAGATACAATAACGCTCATTGCATAATCAATATACGAATTTTTCATTTCACTTTCAATGTCTCTTTCAATAATTTTACCTTCTTGTATCTCCATTTTTTTACCTCTTTTCTAGCATTTATCTTTTGTTATTATACTAAAATCAACGAAATAATGCAAGTAACTTTAAGCAATTTTCAAGTGTTTTTGTTTTTTTCTTCTAAAAATCTTTTAGCATTTAACAACAAGAATTATACCTATATTTTTGTTTTATATTACCTATTACTAATAATTTTTATAATATTTATTTTTTGATTTAATATTTTCGCTATAATAAAACTTTTTTACTTAGAATATTAATAAAAAATAAATTTATCCTATAACATATAGAATAAATTTATTTTTATAATTATTGTTAATATTATTAAAAATTTAAGTCATAATTAATTATTAAATAAATTTGAATAAAAAAATTTTATAGAAATAATTTATTTTTTGAATAAAATCTATTATTTAGAAAATAATTATATAAATGAACTTTAAAATATGTTTTTATATGATTTTAATTATTAATTTAAATTTATATATTTAATAGATATTTTATAACTTATTACTTAATAATATTTTTATAATTTATTAAATTAACTTATTTGCTAATTCCATTTCTTCTTTTGTAATATTAAAATCACCTCCTTTACCTTTTACTAATTCATGTAAATTTTCAATTTTTTTTACTTTTATTATAACTTCTTCAATAGGTGCAATATTTTTTAATTCATTTTTTATTTTATTGAATGATTTATTCATTGAATTAAAGTCTCTCTCCTTAAAGAAACTACACCAATCTCTAGAATAATTATTTATATTATTTATTGAATTAATTTGTTTTGTTATATCTTCATTTAAATTTTTATGTATATCTTTTAATACAATACTTTTATCTTTTATTTTTACATTATCCATATTATTTAATATTTTTTCTACAATTTCAGTTAACATTTCTATTGTTCTAGGATCATTTAGTATTTCTTCAATTTTCTGTATATCGTTATTTTCTTTGTTTGAAATACTTGATTTTTTATTTTCCATATTAATTATATTCTGTATTCCACTGGTTATTTTTTCTTGTGTATTACTTTTTAAAATACTATTTTTTATTTTTATAATTTCATTTCCGATTAAGTTTGGGAATAAATATTTTATTCCTTTATCAATTGACCAATTAATTATATTTTTTAAAATATCATTTAAATTATCATTTTGGTTTGCTACTGTATTTATTATCTTATTTTCAATTTTTTTATTTTCTAATTCAATCTCTTTCATTAATTTACCTCTTTTATATTTATTTTATTAAAAATTTATAATTAATTATAGATTCTTAATAAAATATCATTTTTTATTTTTTTATATATTTTTTTAATATTATTTTCTTTAAAATTAACTTTTAATATTTTTTCGCTTAATTTTATATACTCTTTTTTTATATTATTATTTTCTATTTTTATTTTATTATTTTTATTAATTAAATAATTATAATAATTACTCATTTTTATTTTACCAACTATTTCCTGTCCATTAAAAAAATTAAATAGAATTTTATCTCTTATTGAATTATTATTATATTTGTTAATAATAATTTTTATTTTTTTGCTATATACTTTCCATTCTTTTTCATATATATCTAATAATCTTCGTGATTTTTTTATCTCTAATAGATTTGCTTCCACTAAAAATAATGATATATCACTCATTAAAATTAAATTTTTATTATATTCAAAAAAACATTCAGATGATGTGTCAATTATTATATAATCATATTTATTTTTCATGTTCATAATTTTACTAATTATTATTTTATAATCTATTTTTTTATTTTCTGAAAAAATCAAATCTAGGCCTGAAATCAAATCAACATTATTATTAATTTTTATTATAAAATTGTTAATATCATATTTTTTATTTATATTGTTTTGATTACTATTATATAAAGACTTTTTTATTCCAAAGATTGTATGGAGATTATTATTTAAAATATCAAAGTCAATAATTAAAATTCTATTCTTATTATTTTTTAAGGTTTTTGATAACATAATCGTAAATATACTTTTTCCTACTCCAGAACTTCCTAATATTGTTATTATTTTATTATTATTTGACTTAGAAATTTCATTTAATTTATTGGACTTTATTTTTTTTATTGTATTGTTATTTTTATTTAATATATATCTTTTAAATATTTTTATTTCTTCTTTTATTTTTTCTTTTTCTATTATCTTTTTATCATGAATTATTTCAATAATATCTTTTATATCTACTTGATTATTTAAAAATTGATAATCTACATTTTGACTTATATTATTATTTTCTTTTTCATACTTTTTTTCTCTAATTAATATAATTTTTAATTTTTTTTCTTTTGCCTTTATTATTTCAACTAATTTTTCTATTTTTATTTCTCCTGGTAAACTTTCACTTAATATTAAATAATTTATTTTTATTTTTTTTTCTAATAATTCAATAATTGCTTCTTTATACTGTAGATCATTCAATAATATATTAATTTCATTAAACCTTTTTAATTCATTATTTAAAATTGGATTTCCTAAGGCTGTCACAACATTATTCATTTATTATACCTCCATAATTTATTATTTCTTCTTCTAATTGTGATGTTTCAATCTTTACTAGAACATGATTGTCACCAGCAAACATTAAGCTTTCCCCTGTATTTAATGATTTGACCTCTATTTTTTCTTTCTCCGATAATTTTATAAATTTTTCTAAAAAATTTATATTTTCCTCTTCCAACTCAAAAAAGACTTTATTACTTGAATTATTTAAGATACTCTTTCCATAGGCTCCATTATCCAAACTAAATAAATCCATTATATCTTGTGTTATTGCAACAGCACTACCACCATATTTTCTTATTGTTTTAAAAATTTTATAAACAAAACTTGCAACATTTTTATTGGATGTTATTCCTATTAATCTCCAAATTTCATCTAAATAAATAGCCTTTATTTTATTTCTATCTTTTTTTATTTTATCCCAAAATAATTCTGTAAATAGATACATACCATATTGAATATTTTCTTCTCCTAATTCATATAAGTCAGCAACAATTAATTTATTATCTACATCAATATTAGTGTGTTTGTTAAAAAAACTCAATGACCCTTTAATAAATGGCTGTAGTTTTATTTTAAATAATTTTGTTTTATCATCATTTTCTAAAATATTATATAAATCTTCTAGTATTGGCATATCATTAGTCTTTTTAAATTTTTTTTCTGTCATATATAATGTTTTATCTTCAAATGTAATTCCTTTGTTTTTATAAGTTTCGATTATTTTTTCCTCTAGGACTGATTTCTCTTCTTCGTTCATTTCCCCAAATATCAAATTGAAAAATCCAATCAATTTGTTAATTTTTGTTGCTAAATATCCATATTTTGTATCTTCAATACTATCTTCTCTTATATCTAGAATGTTTATATATGTATTTGAAGAAGGTCCAATTCTTATCGTTTCTCCATTTAATGGTTTACATAATTTTTCGTATTCTCTTTCTGGATCAATAACATATTGCTCAATATTAAATAATCTATATCTTATAATATTTAATTTTGTAAAAAATGATTTTCCAGCTCCACTTGTACCAAATACACACATATTGGCATTTTTATATCTTTTTGTATTATATCTATCTATGAAAACAAGTGAGTTGTTATATCTATTGGTTCCAACAAAAATTCCCTCATCATCAAATATAGATGACGATATAAAAGGATACGTTGCAACTAACCCATTTGTTAAAACATTTCTTTTGGTTGCTTCTTTTATGAGTTTATTATTTTCCATTGAAGGTATTCCAGATATAAATGTTTCCTGTTGTCTGAAATATGCTCTTTTAGTAATAATTCCATTTCCTTGACATATTGCCTCTACTTTATTTATTAAATAATTTAATTCTTTTAAATTATTACTAAATACATGTAAATAGATATATAAATAATATATATCTTGATTATTGACTTGAATTTCTTTTCTTATATATTTAGCATCATTATATGTAAATGCTGCTAGATCTATATCTTGTCTATTATTAGATGAATTTTTTAGTTCCATACCAACATTACCAATATGATATGTTAACTCTTTTATAATTTTATATGGGTCCTCTTTTTCATAAAAAATTGATATATTAATGTCTATATTGCTATCTATTAGACTTTTTAATAATAAATCATTATGTTCTCTATTATAATTTACAGCTAATAGCCCTCCATAATAAATATTATTTATTTCTAAAAATTTCGGATTTTTTGTATTTAAATATGCTGGACTTATTTTATCTTTAAAATTAA
>USCV01000015.1 GCA_900553225.1 uncultured Clostridium sp.
GTTCTTCTCTCCTTTTTTGCATTATTACCTAATAATATATTAATAAAAATAATCTCTTTTAGCAATCTTGTTTTATTTAATATTTGCTTTATTTCATTATATTCTTTTACGGAACTACATTTTTGGACATTTTATTACATTTCCTTTACATTTTTGTAATATTTGTAATATTATAAAAGTAGCACAAAAAAAAAGAGAATTTATTAATTCTCTTCATCTATTGGTCCAAATAATTCATCAAATTTAGCTTCTAACTCTTCTTGTAAATCTTTTTCTACATATTCCTCTTCATCTTCTTGTGGAAGGAATGGAGCTAAATCTTCATCATTTTCATAATTGTCAACATTATTTTTAAAGTTTTGCTTTTTGTTATCAGAATTATCTTCAAATAGGTCATCTAATGATTCAACTTTTAAATCTTGCTTTTCTTCTTCAGGCTTATATGGATTATAAGGATTATATTTTCTCCAAACTCCTCTGTCCCCAATATTAAATTCATTGTGGCTCATCTCATATTGTGCTAGCTTTTTAGCCATATTAGTTTCAAAATAATAATATTTTCTTGCTTTAACTGGTTTTAATCCTTTTTCATAAATAATACATAAATCATTATCCATCCTTCTTAGCTCATCTGGAGTCATTAAAGCTCTTCCCATTATTTGATCAGATGTACTATATCCAGATCTCTGATCATTTTTATCTCTGTTTACTGATTTACTACCTCTAGTAATTGTCTTCTCTCCCAATGCTTTTGAAAAATATTCAACTGTTTTAAACGAGTTGCTTCCCAAGAATACATGAGTATCACAGTTACCCATAATTGTTTCATACGATTTTTCATATACCGCCTCTAATTGGTCTAAATTCTGTAAAATGACACTAAATGAAATTCCTCTACTTCTTGATGTAGATATTTTTTTATCAAAATCTGGTATTTTACCTATATTTGCAAACTCATCTAATATAAAGAATACTGGGGTTTTTAATTTTCCTCCATTTTCATCTGCATAATTGTATAATTGTTGTATCATTTGTGCAAAAAATATTGTTAATAAAAAATCATATGCTGTATGTGTATCTGATGAAATAACATATACTGCTGTTTTTTTAGTTCCAATATCACTAAAATTAATTGTATCTGTTGATGTTACTTCTGCAATTTCTTTTGAATCAAATTTTCCAAGCTTTGATTGTAATGAACTTAAAATTGAGCCATATGTTTTTTCTGGTGCTATTTCAATAGATTTGTAGTACATTCTTGCGGGATGATCATATGGCAACTGATTAATTAGTTCTGTTAATAAATTTCCTCCGCCATTTGAGTTTGCAGCTCTTACCATTTCTGAACAACTTGCCAAGTTTTGTTCTTCTTCTGGTCTTGCAGCTATTAAATAGTACATTAATGCTTTTAATAGCATTTCTGCCATATCATCCCAATAAGGATCAGAACCTCCTCCTTCGGATTTCTGTCCTTTTATTATTGTATTTGCAATAACATCAACATCAAGTTCACTTGAAATATGTGCAAGAGGATTATACCCATCACTATTTTCAGGATTAACTAAGTTTAGAACTTTTATATCATATCCATTTTGTTTTAAAAATCCAGCTGTTCTATCATATAATTCTCCCTTTGGATCTGTAAAAACATATGAACCTAACATTTGAAATGCATTTGGAATGGAATATGATGCAGATTTACCAGAACCCGAACCGTCCAACTACCAAAACATTAACATTTCCTCTTTTATTTATTGGTAAATAGTTGTTTTGTGCTAGAATTATTCCTTTATTTTTACTTAATATTCTATATTGTTCTCCATTTTCGCTCCAATCACTCGAACCATGTTCAATATCTGTGTACTCATTTTTAGGTGCTGATTTAACTAATCCTATAATTACTACAACTATGTAAAATAATGTAAAGTATACTGTGGTTTTAAAAAACATTCCAATATATTTTGCATCTAATACCTTAAATATACATGTAAAACTTGATAATGCTGGAATTATGTTTTCTATAAAATATCCAGATATAAACTTTCCATCTCTTGTACTTTCAACTATTGAATATGCCACAGGAGCGACAAATAATATGGTTAAAACTAACCATATTATTACAAAAAGTATAAATGATTTTCTGAAATTTTTTCTTACTTTTTCTATCTTATAATTCATAAGATTTCACCTTCTCTTTTGTTTTTATTTTGTATTTTCTACACTTGCCTTTTTACTTGTATTTTTATTTTCAGGAATTTTACCTGTTAAAACTTTACCATTTTCTGCAACTCTGGCTAATATTTGTCCATTTTTACCTAATATCTTTGTATAATTATTTGCAACAATTTCCATTGAATCTTCATTAAGTTTTTCTTGTAAGCCATTATACTTTTTAGCATTTTTAGGTGGAAACTCCATTTGCATATCCTTATTTTCATTGAAATATCCAAAAGTAATTTCATACTTTTTATTATTAGCTACGGATTTATTTGACATTTACAATCCCCTCTCCCTATTATTAGTCTTTTTTATCTTCTCTTATTTCAAAGGCAAAATATGATTTGTAAGGTTTTAGTTTACATTTTCCTTTGACTTCATTTGTTTCTTTATCAAAATATAATACAGGTTTTATTTCTTCTGCTGTTTCTGGATCTATAATTGATATTGGTCTTTTTAAATTAGGTGTATATCTGAATTCTTTATATTTAGATTCTTCTTCTGTATATAAAGTGTCAAATTTAAGTGGAACAGGTTTTTTGGAAATTTTAACTTTATTTCCTTCTAAAATTCCCATATTGACTACTACTTTATCTTTTCTAAAAGATAAAATTACTAGTTGATCTCCTTCTTCTGAAGGATTGTCTACAAAAAATGTTTTCTTTTTCTTGTCTCCTCTTAATTCTTCTAAGCAGTCTAATCTTTCTACTGTAAACTTTGGAGAATTTTCCAAATATTCCTTTTCTGTTTCTTTGATTTGATAAATTACAGTGTTCACTTCTTTTGAATCTGTTATACTAAAATGCTTTCCTTGTAAATTATCCATCTATTACACCCCTTTTCTATGAACGATACTTCAACCCATAGCTTATCTTTCGTTTATCCATTAATATATTTATTATATCTTGTTTTTTCCATATTGTCAACATCTTTATGTTAACAAATCTTTTTTCTTGGGTTGAAGGCAGATATATCATTTAATCTTTTAAATAATTCTTTCTCTTCATTAGTCATTTTTTTAGGTATCATAATTTTAACTTCCGCAACTAGCCTGCCTCTTCCACCTTGTCCATCTAAATACCCTTTCTGAGGTACTTCAAAGTGTTCTCCGCTTTGCATTCCTTGTGGAACAATAATAGAAAGCTCCTCATCTATTGTTTGAATATTTACTCTAGTACCTAGTGCAGCTTCCCAAGGTGTTAAAAATAAATTGGTATAAATATCATATCCTTTTAATATATATTTTTTACTGTCTATTATGTTGACATTTATTAATAGGTCTCCATTTTTTCCACCATTTTGTCCTTTTTTCCCTTGTCCAAGTAATCTAATTTTTTCATGATTCCTAATTCCCTTTGGTACTTTAATAGAAAATGTTTTCATTTTTCCAGCTGTAGTTCTTAGTGAAATTTTCTTTTCTGAGCCATAAAACCCTTCTTCAATTGATATATCAACTGATGTTTCTATATTTTCTCCCTTAATAGGAAGTTTACTTTCTTTATTTTGTTCTAATTTATTATTATCTGCTCCAAAAAACATATGAAAAAAGTCACTAAATACAGAAGATGTTTCTCTTGTAGCTTCTTGGCTTCTGATTTTCTTTTTTCCAATATTAGAGTTCCACATTCTATCATATTTACGTTTTGAAACACTATCTGATAAAACTTTATATGCTTCATTAATATCTTTAAATCTCTCCTCAGCATTTGAGTTGCCCACATTTACGTCTGGATGATATTTTTTTGCTTGCTCTCTATATGCTATCTTTATTTCGTCGGCAGATACTTTGCATGTATCTAGTCCCAATATTTTGTAATAATCTTTAAAAATCATTCTACATCCTCCTAAAAGCTCATGGATGCTTATATTATAGCATATTATTTTTATTTAGAAAATACATTTTATTTATTTTTCTAAATATTTTGATTACTCTCAATATTTAGCATTTATTTAATTGCTCCACTAATTAATAAATCTAGTAAATCTCCATAATTAATTCCATTTGCTTCCCATAATTTTGGATACATACTGATTTTCGTAAACCCTGGCATAGTATTAATTTCATTAATGAATATTTTATTTGTTTCTTTTTCAATAAAGAAATCAACTCTTGCAAGTCCTTTTCCATCTACGGCTTTAAATGCTTTAATTGCATATTCTCTTATTTTTTCTTGCTCTTCTTTTAGTAAGTTAGCAGGAATTACGACTTTAGATTCTGAATTTTTATACTTTGCCTCATAGCTATAAAAGTCTTCTGCTGGCAATATTTCTCCTATACAAGATGACTTTATGTCCCCACTTTCTAAAACAGCACACTCCACTTCCCTAGCATTTATTCCTTCTTCTATTAAGATCTTCTCATCAAATTTTCCTGCAAATTCAATTGCTTTTTCTAATTCATTCAAATTGTTTGCTTTTTTTATACCAACAGATGAACCAGAATTTGATGGTTTTACAAACATTGGAAACTTCAAACTTTCACTTATTTTTGAAACAACCATTTCTAGATCTAACTTTACTTCATCAAAGTTTTTATCAATATATGTATAAATATCTTTATTTTTTCTTATATATGCATATTTTACTTGATTTAATCCCGCTCTATCAAATATCATTTTTGTATATGCTTTATCCATTGATACACTAGAAGCAAGTACCTTACATCCGACATATGGTATTTTTAGTAACTCTAAAAGACCTTGAATAGTTCCATCTTCTCCATATAATCCATGTAGTACAGGAAATATAACATCCATTTGTTTTAAAGCAGATATCGGATTTTTTATTTCTTCAATTTCTTTATTTAAACTTTCTCCCAGCTCTAAAATTTTAATTTTATTTACTTCTTTTGTATATCTATACCAATTTCCATTTTCATTAATATAAATTGGAAATATTTCATATTTATCTTTATTTAAACTTTCTATTATAGAGGTCGCCGAAACAACTGAAACATTATGTTCCGTAGACATTCCGCCAAAAATAACTCCCAATTTAAGTTTCTCCATACACTTAAAACTCCTCTTTTTAAATTTTATAAAATAGCTTCAACAATTTGTTTGAAATTCATACCATTTGATGCTTTTATCAAAATAACATCATTATCCTTCATAATACTTTTTATTTTATTTATTGCATCTGAATTACTCATATATGCATTTACATTCTTTTTTTCCATTCCTAAATTTATTGCAACCTTTGCTATGTTTTCTGCCTGTTCTCCAACAGTAATCAATTCGTCAATTTTATTTTCTATTATACATGGTGCCACTTTTTCATGAAGTTCTTTTGAGTACACTCCAAGTTCAAGCATATCCCCAAGTACTGCAATTTTTCTGCAATTTTTTTGTGCTCCTAAATATTCAATTGCAGCTTTCATAGAATCATAACTTGCATTGTAACAATCATTTACAATTGTAATATCATCTTTTTTATGAACTTCCATTCTACTTTTAGTTAATTCAAACTTCTCTATTCCCTCTTTTATTTCTTCAATTGGAATAGAAAAAAATTTTCCTATGCAAATAGCACATAAACTATTATATATAAAATGTCTTCCTCCAACTGCTATTTCTATATGATATTTTTTCTTATCTATTTCCACATCATATTCACTGCTATTTTCATCCAACTTGATGTTGATTGCATTATAATCACTTTTTTCATCAATTCCATATGTAATTACTTTATAGTTTGTATTTTTTCTATTCCACTCATTCAATAAATCATTGTCATTATTAATAATACAAACTCCATCTTTTTGTAGACCTTCTAAGATTTCTAGTTTAGCCTTTAAAATATTTTGTCTTGAACCTAAATTTCCAATATGAGAAGTTCCAATATTAGTAATTACTGCCACATTTGGCTTAGCAATCTTAGTTAAGTTACTTATTTCACCTAAGTTTCCCATTCCCATTTCAACTACTAGAGCTTCATGATCTTCTAATTTTAAAATAGTAAGTGGCAAACCAATTTGATTATTTAAATTTCCTTGTGTTTTTAAAACTTTGTATTTTCTTCCTAAAACACTTGCTGTTATATCTTTAGTACTAGTTTTACCAACACTACCTGTAATTGCTACAACAGGTATAGAATATAAGCTTCTTTTATATGTAGCAATTTGTTGCAAAGCTTTTACAACATCGTCTACTACTATTATTGCAACTTTATTGAACTTTTTTACTTTATCTAAATCGGGTTTTACATCTTGCAAAATGCAGACACTTGCACCTTTTTCTAAAGCATCCAAATAAAAGGCACTACCATTAAAATTTTCGCCTTTTATTCCCAAATACACGTCTCCTGGCTCAACTATTCTGGAATCTTTTGAAAAAGTTACACATGTAATGCTGTCCTCTCCATATACAAGCTTTCCATTTGTTATTTCTAAAACCTTCTTTACATTGATTATTTTTTCGTCTATCATTTATAGTTCCTCCAAATTTAAATTCTTTAAGATTATATTCTAAAAACTACATTTTTACAACCACAATACAAATATTTATAACTAATAGCCTTATTTTTATTTTTAAAAATCTTCAAAACAAAAAATTGCAAAATACCAAAAATTAAAATATAGAATGGCTTAAAAGGTCTTATATATTAAAGCAAACTCCATTTAGTTTACTTAATATAAGACCTTTTAATTTGACTATTATAAAAATACAAATAGATAATAATTACATTTATTAGTATCATAATTGTATCTATAAATAAAACTATTTGCCATTTTCTACACTTCTATTTGCTATTTCTATAGCCTTTGTGACAATATTTCCACATTTTTGTGAAGAAACATTTTGCCAACCTCCATCTTGTTTAACTTGTTCAAAAACTCCTAACTCTTTTGCAATTTCTTCTCTTAAATTCTCAGAAATTACACTATTTTTGTTCTTAGACATAAAAACACCTCCTAATAGAAAAACATAAAACTTATGCTTTTCTATTAGTATTATTTACACTTTTGCAATTATTATTTTACAAAAAATATGGTTTTAAACCGTTAAAGTTCCATTTGGTGTATCTAATATAATTAAAATATCTTCCTCTTTACCAGTTTCAGCATTAATATAAACTAAAAATTCTCTATTATCTACCTTTCCTTTAAACTCCCAACATAGAATTTCAGTTTGAAACTTTGTTGGAATCATAGCTAATCCTTCTGACATAATTTCCAAATCTTTATTAATTGATTTTCTTGCATTTTCTTTAGTGATTTTTGGTGTTGCGAATTTTCTTTCATAATGCGAATTCAAATACCCAGTCGTTTCAATACCAAGAATATCTCCATTATCCATTGCCACTTTTAGCTTTATTAAATCAGAGTAGACCGTTACATTATCTTGTTCATAAGCATAATTTATAGTTAAAATTCCAGATTGCCTTGTAAAATATGTTGCTTTCATATTTTTAAATCCTTTTTGTTCTAAAAAGTTTTTGCCTATTTCATTTGCTTTTTCATTAGATATGTTTTCAACTTCTATTTTCCTATTAAAATTCATAAATACTACATGTCCGCCTTTTTTAGAGATTGAAATCCATATATTTGCATCTTTTTCATTTTTTACTTTTGCTTGAAAATCGTAAGATGGAATATTTGCATTTTCGGCAATACCATTCGACGTAATTTCTTCAATTTTATCTTCTCCTATAAATTCTTTAGCCTTTTTCTTTGCACTTTCTTCATCAATTTCGTCGCCTACTAGACCCTTCCTTTCTGGATTTGTCATATGTTCAGAAAATGCGCCATCATAAATTAAACCTGCATATTCATGGAAATTTTCTTCCATATTACTAAAACTGTCTTTCGAAACATTGCTTACTTGTTGTGCAAACACATTTGTACCTTTTTTAGTTAACTCTCCCCAACTAATTCTTCCTTCATTAATATCACTTGATAATTGATTTAAAGTATTTTCTAGTTCAACCGAATATTCATGTAATTCCTTTAAATTATTTAATTCTTCTTGTGTTAAAGCCTCGTTATATATATTTTTTCTAGATAGCGAATAACTATAATCGCTTACTTGATTTAAAAATTTTGAGGTATTACTTAGTTCATTACTTTCAATTGGAAGTCTTGATAAATAGCTTTGAGCTAAATTTGCTTCTCTCCACACATATGTTAACGTTTCTGCTCCATGTTCTGGAGTACTAGAAATTAATGATTTTGCAAGATATGTCTCTACATTTTGAACATAATCTACTAATTCATAAAACGCCATATTGTAATCATTTTCAGATGCTTGCCTATAATCTCTTTGTTTTTTATAGGTGTATAATCCTAGAATAACTATTATTGCTATTAAGCTTACAACTAAACTTAGCATATGCCTATCTCTTAATCTATTTTTCCAATCATACACTTTTTCCTTTAACTTACTCATATATTTTACTTTTCCATCCTTTCTTTTATTTACAAAATCTGTGTTTTCCAATAGTTTTTACAAGTGGTCTTGACCAAATCCACCCATTTGTAGCAGTATTTGGATTAAAATAATATATTGCTCCTCCGTGTTGGATCCCAACCATTTAAAGCATCTTGAGCAGCTTTAACAACAGTTGAATTTTGTTCTAATGGTACATTAATTTGTCCATCTGATACTGCTGTAAATGCTCCTGGTTCATAAACTACTCCTGCTATTGTATTTGGAAAACTAGAATGTTTAACTCTATTTAAAATAACAGCCCCAACGGCAACCTGTCCTTCATATGGTTCTCCTCTTGCTTCGCCGTTAATTGCCCTTGCAAGCAATTGAACTTCAGAAATATTCGAACCATTGGCAGCTTTTACTTTATTTGTATCTGTTATTATAAAATTTAAAGTTAAAATTCCGATTATTAATAAAATCACTAAAAAACTTAAAATTAAAAATTTTCTTTTCACTATTTATTCCCTCATCTTTTTTATTTATTTTTCAAAATTATTTTGTGTATTTTTTTATATAATATACTTTTTTTGCAATTTTTTGAAAAATTATTTTTTTTATGCTATAATTTTTTAAGAAAAAACTTATTATATATCTATAAGTAATATATAATTTTGAAAGGAGAATATATGTTAGTGTTTACCATCTAACATATAGAAAATTTTTATGAAAAAAGTTATAATTTTTTATGCATCATATGGTGGTGGACATCTTTCCGCTGCAAAATCAATACAAGAATACATAAATAAAAACTACCCAAACTATGAAACTTCTTTAATAGATTGTGTAAAATCAATAAGCAAACCTATTAATTCTATAACAACATATGCTTATAAGTGGATGGCAAAAAATTCCCCAAAATTATGGGGAAGTGTTTACGATAATTCTCAAAAAGGTTTTCTTGGCAAAATGAGTACTTGCTTGAACCATTTTCTAGCATCAAAATTACTTAAAATTTTGCAAAATATACAACCCGATTTAGTCATATCAACACATCCATTTGGTTCACAAATGACAAGCTTTTTAAAAGAGAAAGGCAAAGTAAATTGTAAACTTGCCTGTATACTTACAGATTTTGAACCACATGACCAATGGCTTGTTGGAAAAGACTTTGTAGACTACTTCTTTGTTGCGCATGAGCAGATGAAATACGCTCTAGTTGATAAACAAATAGGTGAATCAAAGATTTTTGATACTGGAATTCCAATATCAGCAAGGTTTTTAGAAAAATATTCTAAAAAAGATGTATGTAAAACATTAAATTTAAATCCTGATAAAAAAACAATACTTTTCTTTGGTGGGGGTGAATTTGGTCTTGGAAAGGATAGAACTCTTCAAGTTTTAAAATCACTATTGCAAAATATAACTGAATATCAGATTGTTGCAATCTCTGGAAAAAATAAAAAAATGAAGCAAAAATTCGAAGAATTTCTTACTCCTGAAAATGAAGAATCCTTAAAGGTCTTTGAATATACAAACCATGTTCCAGAATTAATGAGTATATCTAGTTTTGTGGTTACTAAACCAGGAGGTCTTACATCTTCCGAAAGCTTAGCTTCTAGTTTACCTATGGTTATTATTAATCCACTTCCCGGTCAGGAAGAAGCAAATGCTAGCTTTTTAGAGTTAAGCGGTGCAGCAATTTGGTTAAAATCTTCAGATGATATAGAATCAATAATTTCAAACCTTATGAACTCACCTCATAAGCTAGAGGAAATGCAAAGTTTTGCTATTAAATTTGCAAAGCCAAATTCTACGAAAAACATTTGTGATATATTATTAGATAAGTAATTGAATTATAAAACTGTAATACATAAAAAAACACCTCATATACTAAATATAAACGAGGTGTTTTTTATGTATTTTGAAAATCTGTCTGGAGCTGAGTTAGTTGCTCTTGCAAGTGCTTTAGCAATTTATATTTCTAATGGTCTTACTCCAGATGAGATTGATACTCTTGGTAATTTTTTTTCTAGCTTAGGCTCTAATTTAAGTACTATCGCTTCTGCTTCAAATAATAATAATGAAGATATCTAACAATATTATAATTCTCTTCTACCTTCTAGTGCTTTAGTTAGTGTTACTTCATCTGTATATTCCAAATCTCCTCCAACAGGAATTCCATGTGCAATTCTAGTTACTTTAACTCCAAGTGGTTTAACCAGTTTAGATATATACATTGCAGTTGCTTCTCCTTCAACTCTTGGGTTAGTAGCAAGTATAATTTCTTTAACATTTCCATCCATCAATCTAGATAGTAGTTCTTTGATTTTTATATCATCTGGTCCAATTCCATTCATTGGCGAAATAGAACCATGTAGAACATGGTACACGCCTTTAAATTCATGAGTCTTCTCCATTGCAACAATATCCTTCACATCTTCTACAACACAAATAACAGACTTATCTCTTGTATTGTTTGCGCAAATGCTACATGGATCTGTATCTGATATGTTATAGCATGTAGAACAATATTTTAAATTTTCTTTTGCATTTACAATAGCAGATAAAAATTCATCAGTTTCTTGTTTGCTACAATTTAATATATAAAACGCCAATCTTACAGCCGTTTTATTCCCTATACTTGGCAATTTTTCAAATGCTTCTATTAGTTTTTCTATTGATGGTGAATAATATGACACGTTTTAATTCACTCCTTAATTATTAATTCCTACATTAACCCAGGAATATTGTATTTTCCTAGTTGTGCAGCTTGAGCACTATCTACTTTTCTTAATGCTTCATTTACACATGTTATTATTAAATCTTGTAGCATTTCTACATCTTCTGGATCTACTACGTCTTTTTTTATAATTATCTCTTTTATTTCTTTATTTCCTGAAACTTTTACACTTATTGCTCCTCCACCTGCTGTAGCATCAAATTCTTTAGAAGCAAGCTCTTCTTGTGATTTTTCCATATCTTGTTGCATTTTTTTTGCTTCTTTCATTAATTGGTTAATATTCATTCCTCCAAATCCTCCCATGCCTGGGAATCCACCTCTTTTAGACATATCTTTTTTCCTCCTTATTCATCCATTATATTAATTGGCATATCAATTGCACTAGTTACCTCATTTGTAAACTCATCCTGAGGAGATCTTTGTACATTATTGACATTGTCCCCAATTAGCTTCACTCTCATTTCCTTACCACATTGTATAGAAATAAGTTTAGTAAGTTCATTCATATTTTCTGGCTTTTCTAATATTGTTTTTCCAAATGACGTAAGTCCCTTTGGAAACTCAATTCCAACTGTCATGTCATTTATTTCTTTAGCATTTGTATTCATTAAATTTGTATATAGCATTATCTTTCCGTCTTGCTTTAATTGCTTAACAATATTAGGCCATGAATCTATTTTTTTTCCTGGTATTCCAGTTACAACATTTCTGTTTTGAATTTGCGAATTTATTTTTTCATTTTTTTTCACAGTATTATTGCTTTTTATGGCACTATTATCCACATTTTGTACTTTTGTGTGAATAACTCCTGATTGTAAATTTTGAAGTTTTTTTTCTAATCCATCTATTCTTAAATTTAACTCATTCATATCTTGTGCTTCTTGTTTACCACATAACTTCATTATTCCAATTTGAAATAAAATTGATTTTTGATTAGACCATTTTATTTGATTTTCTAGATCAGATAATTTAAAAATTACGTCAAAAAGCCTTTCCTTTGATGCCACTTCAGACAATTCTCTAATTTTATTTATTTCATCTTGTGTATATAATTTTACTTGTTTACTTGTTTTATATACTAGAATGTCTTTTACATATTTTATCATTTCCCATAATATATTGTTTAAGTCTTTTCCGTCATTTAACAATATATCTATTTGTTTCATACATCCTTCTATATTTGACTCTAACACCTGTCTTATGACATTACTTATATATTCTGTTTGTGGAATTCCAACTAAATCCTTTATTTTTTGTACACTAATTTCATCAGAGCCATCTTGCAAACATCTATCTAGTATACTTAATGCATCTCTCATTGCGCCTTCACTTAAACTTGCAATAGTAATAAGTGCTTCTTGTGACGCATCTATGTTACTTTCATTACAAACAAATTCTAACCTTTTAGCAATAACTTCGTCTGGTATTTTTTTAAAGTCAAACCTCTGACAACGAGAAAGAATTGTTGCTGGAATTTTTTGTGGTTCAGTTGTTGCTAATATAAATTTTACATGTTCAGGTGGTTCTTCTAATGTTTTTAGTAATGCATTAAAAGCCCCTGTAGATAACATATGAACTTCATCAATAATATATACTCTGTATCTGGCAACTGTCGGTAGAAAATTCACTTCATCTCGTATACTTCTAATATCTTCTACACTATTATTTGAAGCCGCATCCATTTCTACAATATCTGTTAATGAACCCTCAAGTGCTGCTTTACATATTTCACATTCATTACAAGGTTCTCCATCTTGAGGATTTAAGCAATTTACTGCTCTTGCTAAAACTTTAGCAGCTGATGTCTTACCTGTTCCTCTTCCTCCATTAAATAAATAAGCATGACCAACTCTACCAGCCATTATTTGATTTTTTAGAGTTTTTGTTATATGTTCTTGACCTACAATTTGTTCAAAAACAGGAGGTCTAAACTTTCTATATAACGCTGTATAAGACACTTTTATCACCTCATTTACCTAAAAAAATAGTATGAGCTTTTATTTTAACCTTTCTATGGAGAGCAAACTTCCACATAAAGGGAACCACTTATTGCTGCTTCCTTCCGGACCTGACAAGGTTCGTAGCTATTTATTGGAGTTTACTTTCCATACAAAGGTTAAAAGTACTCTCATACTTTTAACATTATATACTCTTTTTTATATTTTATCAAGTATTAATTTTCTCTTTTAAAAATAAATTGGTCTAAATTTGTTATTACATGTGATGCAGTTCCATCTTCTGTTATATTTCCATAAGGCAAATCTAGTACAATAGTTGTTCTATAACTCTTATTTTCTAGCTCAATAACAAAATCAAAAGAAACTTTAAATTTCATATCTTCATTTGCAATTCCCATTTTTTTTATTAAACTACCATCATGTTTTACTTCTGTTTCACTATTAGATTCGTATATTCCAAGTTCAGTATTGCATAAGCTCATTGATATACTTCCACCTTGATTTCCTATTTCAAGGTTTTTTTCATTACTTTGGCTAGCCCCTTTATATCTTAATTCATTTTCAATTTTGTATTCATCTACATACTTAAATCTTCTTCCTTCTAGACTATTTGGCATATACGCTACCACTTTACCGATCTTAGGATTTTCCAAAATTTGTATATTTCTTATTTTAACACTTTTAATAATTTCATTTTTTTTATAATTTTCATTTTTTGAAATTGTAAAATATATATCATTATTTTGAATAACATTAAATTTCCAATCATTACTATTGCTTTCTTGATTTGTAGACTCTTCTGTTCCTTCAGCTGTACTTACAATAGCAATTTTTGAAATAACAAATGGCATATTCTGTTCGCCTTTTTCCTCATATCTCATCATTATTGTTATAACCATTATAATTATAATTGCCAAAATTATAATGGTAGCTCCAGCTTTTATTGCATTTTTAATTTTTTCCTCTTTCAATTTTTTCCTCCTATTTTATACCATCTTTATATATTTTTTTACTTCTTAATTCTTTAAAGAAACTTTTAATAATATTTTCGCATTCTTCTTTCATAACTTCTGTTTGCACTTCTACTTTATGGTTAAACTTATAATCATTTAGTAGGTTTAAAACTGAACCACATGCTCCTGTTTTATAATCCATTGTTCCAATATATACTTTTTTAATTCTGGATTGAATTAACGCTCCTGCACACATACTACATGGTTCAAGTGTTACATACATTTCACAATCTGTTAACCTCCAAGAATTTAGCTTTTTACTCGCCTTTTTTATTGCAAGCAATTCAGCATGATTTGTGGTATCATTTTTTATTTCCTTCAAATTGTGTGCTCTTGAAATTACTTCTCCGTTTTTTACTATTACTGCTCCAACCGGAACTTCTCCTTTATCATATGCTTTTTTTGCTTCTTTTAATGCTAATTTCATGAATTTTTCTTCCATTTTTCCCTCATTTTATAAAAAACGATTCTCTTTATTGCTTTATAAAACCTTTTAAGAGAATCATAATTTAGATTTGTATTTGGTGTGCGAGACAGGATTCGAACCTGCGACCTGCAGTTTAGGAAACTGTCGCTCTATCCTGCTGAGCTACTCACACATTTTACTTTCTGATTATAACATTATTTTTTTTCATTTTCAAGGCTTACATTTTAAAGTTTACTATTTTAATGAATCATGCTATAATAAATAAAATTTAATTTAAGGAGTAATGTTTATGCAACGAATTTTAGGTTATATGAGAAAGGCAATAGATGATTATAATATGATTTCTGACGGAGATAGAATTGCTGTAGGGCTTTCTGGTGGGAAAGATTCTACTACTTTATTAATTGGTCTTAAAAATTTGCAAAGATTTTATCCAAAGAAATTTGAATTAGTAGCTGTTTCAATAAATCCAGGTTTTGAGGAGTTTAATTCAGAATTACTTTCAAATTTATGTAATAAATTAGATGTTAAATTTATTGAGGAAAAAAGTCATATTAAAGAAATAGTTTTTGATATAAGAAAAGAAAAAAATCCGTGTTCACTATGTGCAAACCTTAGACGTGGAATTATAAATAGTGTAGCACTAAGAGAAAACTGTAACAAAATAGCATTAGGTCACAATGAAGATGATGTTTTAGAAACATTTTTCTTAAATCTTTTATATGGTGGTTCTATAAATACGTTTGCACCTTCAAGTTATATGGACAGATCTAAAATAACTTTAATCAGGCCATTAATTTATGCTCCCGAAAAATATATTAGGAGTTTTGTTAAACGCAATAATATTGAAGTTATGCCAAAAGTATGCCCAATTGATGGAGTTTCTAAAAGAGAAGATATGAAAAAATTAATATTTGATCTTCAGGAAGATATTCCAAACATAAGAGCCAATTTGTATGGAGCTATTAAAAGAAGCACTATAAAAGGATGGAATTAAAAAGAATATCACAACCTTTTTGAATCATTTATTATATATACATCTTTGCAATTATGCAACAATTCAATTTACGTAAAAGAAATTAAAATGTGGAATTCTTACTATAATAAAATTATGTTGGGAGAAAATATGAATTTAAATAAATATAAAAATATTCAGCTAACTAAACAAATTGATGAAGCTAATTGTATAACACATTCAGGTAAATTTCATGTTGATGACGTTATATCGACAATATTTTTAAGTAAAATTATTGAAAAGGTCATTTTACTTAGAGTATCTTCTGTAGAAAATAAAAATCTAGAAAATAAAATAGTTTATGATATAGGGCTTCGGAGAATTTGATCATCATCAAAAAATAGAAATGGTCAAAGGGAAAATGGAATTTATTATTCATCAATAGGTTTATTATGGCAGAAATTCGGTAAGAAATATTTAAAAAAATTAAAAGTAAAAGATATAGATAAAACGTTTGAATATATGGATAATGAATTAATACAATATATTGATGCAACAGATAATATGCAAACAGAGTATTTAGAGAATAAAATATCACCAGACTTTATAAAGTTATGCAATCCTCTATGGAATGAAAACATATCAGAAGAAGAAGCTTTTATTAATGCATTAAAATTAGCAGATGAATTTTGGAATGTTTATATAAAACATGCAATAGCTGATGTAGAGGCGATAGAAATAATTCTGGATGAACTAGAAAAAAGCAAAGACTGCTATTTAGTATTTGATAAAGAAATGCCCTACAAGAAAGCAATAAAACACTCTACTAACACTAAAGTAAAGTATATAATATTTAAATCACAAAGAGATGGATATGATATTAGAACAATAGTAGATTCATGTAAATTTAAAAATGAAATAGTTTTGGAAAATGATATAAATGCAGTAAAAAAATTAACAAAAATAGATGATTTAATATATATAGATATTCATGGAATGCTATGTTGTACGAAAACATTAGAAAGTGCAATTAAACTTGTGAAATATAATGAGGAAAGATAAATACTGTTATATAGTATAATATACGATGCTTAACATAAAATTTACATATGGAAATATATACCTTTCTTTCTTAATATTTTTAAAAGACTTAAAACAAAAAAATACGCTATCTCGATTTCTCGAAATAACGTATTTTTTTACACTTTTGATATAATCTTCGTTCTTCCGTAGTTTCCTACAAAAACTACTTTTTATGGTCGAGGTGACTAACGAATGTTAACGATTGTTCTTCCTTTAATATCAATACTTTAAAACTATTGATACCTCTTTTCTGAACAATTTTTCCAAACAGTTCTATTTATTTTATATTCTTCCATTTTTGACATAATCTACATATTTTTTATGATTTTGTACTTCGAGATACTTATAAATATCTCCATAAGCATTTATTGTTGTTTGAATATCTGCATGCCACATTAATGCTTGCAATACTGGTAATTCAACACCAGCTTCTATGCACCTTGTTGCATAAGTATGCCTTAAGCAATGAACACTATATGTTCCAGTTATACATGCATTTTTGCAAACTCTTTTAAAATGAGAATTTATAGTATTAGTTTCTATCAACTTTCCATCTAGATGGCAAAATAACACATTATTTTTGTTTTTCTTAATATTTTGTAACGAATCTTTTAATACTTGTTCAGTTAATTCATTAATTTGTAAAATTCTCTTTCCACTATTAGTTTTAGGTGGACCGACTATTGTTTTACCTTCTTTATTTTTTGTTAAAGTTCTCCTAACGGTTATTTGCATACTTTCTAGGTCAATATCTTCTTTATAATTTAAAGCTAAAACTTCGCCTATTCTCATACCTGTATATAAGCAAATGAGAATTATATTTTTATGCTTTACATTATTATTTTCTAAATACTCAACTAATTTATTTTGTTCTGTATAGCTTAATGCTTTTACATCCTTATCTTCTTTTATACTTTTAGACTTTTCAATCAAGTTAATTCCTTGAAATAAATTATTTGATATATACCTATTATCAAAAGCATTTTCAAATATTCTTTTTAGCATTGTATAATCCTTCTTTATAACTGAATTAGATTTGATTCTTTCCTTTTCCAAAAAGTTTTCAATTTGACTTTTTTTTACTTTATCTATTGGAATATTCGCAAAGCTATTTGATTTTAGTCTATTTAATGTTGCCATATTTGTTCTATACGCATTTCCTTTAGTTTTTCCTTTTCTAAATTTTGCATCTTCTATTTCTTGTCCAATGTCAATAATAGATTTAGTTGTTTTTTTAATAATATTATCTAAATCATTACCTGATTCTTTCATTGCAATTTTATACTTATATAAGTTTTCAAGTGCTTCTTCTTCAGTATCTCCTGTAAATAATTTTCTTATTGGTTCTCTTGTTTCAATGTCTTTACCAATAGTTAATAATGCTCTTCCTCTTAGGTAATGATAAAATTTATCACAATTTTCTTTGTCAGTGCATTTTTTACATATTTCACAATTCTTCAAGTTCTTTCTATTTTGACACATAGACCTATCTTTACACTTTTTACAAGTAGGACACATTGGTAAATCTGACTTTTTCTTTGGCTTTTTTTCCAAATATACTCCAGATGTAATTCCTTTTGTCTTCAAATATTTTTCCTCCATTTCTATAGAAAATTTGAGGAAAAGCCTTGCTCTATTTGAATTTTAGGTGTATAATATTTTTATAAATACTTTGAACAGGGCATTTCCTGTTTGTTTAGAAGATTTAAATAGTGCAGATTTAAGTCTTCTTTTTTGTTAAGCCATTATTTGTTTATGACTTAAAAATTCGTTTAGGCAGTCTGCTTTTACCCAAAATTTTCTGCCTATTTTAATACTTGGAAAATCTTCTGAATGGAATAATTTTAAGCACTTTTCATTTCCTATATGCAATAATTCGCATACATCTTTTGTTGAGTAAAGCTTAATTTCTTGTAGATTCTGCATAAATTTCTCCTCCTTTCGTTGACATTTTTTTAATACTAGTGTATCATATAAATATGATGTGTAAAATATTAAGCGGTTATATTAAATTGCAAATTGATTATATACTGGATCTTATAAAATTTCAATAGCAATTTTTCAATTCTTTCAAAAATTTTACACAAAGGAGGTTGCAATGAAAAAAATGCCAGATGACATGTGTTTTGAGGGATTCTATATATGGTTTAATAGTGAAAAAAAAGAAGAATATATTTTGACTCCCAACTTTTTATTAGACGAATTAGAAAATGTATACAGAGAAGATTTTCTTAATCTAAAATTTATCTCTAGAATGACTACTAAAAGTATAGCTGACTACAAACTAAAAAATGAAGAAGTTACTAAATGGCCTTTTATACGATTTACACCATATGTTGAAAGATTAGGCTTAATGCTGGTACGATTTTTAAATACCGATTTTTCAGACTTTATAGATTCGTATGATAATTTTTATTATGCTTATGGAACAGAATTACTAGAAGGATTTTCAAAATCTTTCAAACTTAAAGATAAGTATTCTGATGAGAAAATTTTACTAGATGACTTTAAATACTTTCATAAGCATATTAAAAAAGATGTGACAGTAATTCAAAAAGATTTTAAAGAAGCTGTAAATTTTCTTTATAATTTAAAAGGAAATGAGGAATATAAAAATAATACGGCACAATCTAAATTTATTGCTTCGATAATTAAGAAAAAAACAAATTTATATAAATATATTAATAATACAAATATAATTAATTATACATATTCTGATAAAGCAGAAGATTATAAAAATTCTTCTTTTGAAACAGTTCTTTCTGATTTATCTTATGATATATCTATGCTTAAAGTATCTAATATTTATACTAGTAACGAGTTAGGGGATATACTTTTTATTATATTGAGTCAGTTAATACAAAACAATGATCAAATAAGAACTTGTCAGAATTGTGGCAGATACTTTATTCCTAATAAATCGAATGAAATTTACTGTGACTTTTTACATAAAGATGGAACTACTTGTAGAGATAAAGGAGCTGGACAGACATATAAGAAAAATCTTCAAAATATACCAGGTTTATTAGAATATAGAAGAACATATAATAAAAAATTTAATGCTGTATCAAGGAATAGAGAAGATAAAAAATTGAAAGAAGATTTTGATAAGTGGAAAAAAGCTGCACAAGCAGAAATAAAAAAATTCAAACAAAACCGTATAACAGAAGAAGAATTATATAACTGGATGATTAAACATAAGTAAACCTATACATGTAAAATTCTTAAAGTACTTAAATAAGCAGAATAGGAGATAAAAAAATGGAAAAAAATATAGAAATATATAATAAAAAAGAAAATTGCAATATAAAAGCAAAAGTATTTTTTAAAGACTTAATTAATAAAAGTAATAGCATTTTTATATTTTGTCATGGTTTTTGTAGTGGAAAAGGAAGTAACTCAATAAAAATAGTTGCTAACATGCTTTTAGAATGTGGAATTCCATCCATTTCATTTGACTTTCCCGGACATATAGATAGTATTCAAGGTACAGATAAGCTAAAAGTAGATGTGTGTATTTCATATATTAATTCTGTAGTTGAATATGTAAAAGAAGAATATGGAAATAGTATTAAGATATCTTTTTATGCTATTAGTTTTGGTGCATATATTTTGTTGAATAAGTTAATAGGAGATACTTCTTATTATGATAATATCGTACTAAGATCACCTGCATTTAATATGAAAAATATTTTGGTTAAATCATTATTAAAAGATTCTTTTGAACAATATAAAAGAATAGGAAAAGCTAAAGCTGGACATGGTGGTAAAATTGAAATTCCATATGCTTTTTATGAAGATTTAGTGAGTCATAATTTATATGATAATTACAAAGAAAAAAGAAAGATTTTAATAATTCAAGGTTCTCTGGATGATACTGCACCAATTGAAGACACTTATACATTTATTCAAAATAAACCAGAAATTGAACTTATAGAAATAAATAATATTAAACATCATATGGAGCCAGAAGAAATCTCTCTAATCACTGAAATAATGCTAAAAAAATTAGATTTTAAAAAGTTGACATAAATTCTAAATAATGGTATAATAAACGCATAGTTTTACTATATTTAGCTAATTAGTTTCTATCTTTACTAAAAAATATTACCTAAGGAGGTCAATTTATGTCATACTCAAAGAAACAAAAATCTGGTAAGTGGGGATTTGTAAACGAAAATGATGAACCTATTTGTGACTTCATCTATGATGAAGTTCGGGATTTCTCTGAAGGAATTGCGGCAGTCAGAGTAGGTGACAAGTGGGGGTATATCAATGAAAATGGAGCTGAAATCTGCGAAATCAGATATGAAGCAGTAGGAGATTTTCAAAGCAATCTTGGAGTTGTAGACAAAGAAGGTAAAAGGTGCTATTTAAATCCAAGAGGAGAGGAAGTTACTGTTACAAACTTCATGAATGAAGAAATGATTTTTGAAGGATGCAAAAGTTGTGCAATTGGAAATCATGCAATTACAAATTTACCTGGAGGATATTTATATGAGGATGAACTCATTAATGTAACAATAGATCCAGAAATTCCTATTAAGGGTTTTATTGTTATAGGAACTCAAAGACATGTAGCTACTACTACATTAATGACAAGAGATGAGAGAATTCGAATAGAAGATATTACTAACAAGGTAAAATTAGCTCTTGAATTTTTAGGTCAAAAGAACATTCTCTTATTTGAAGATGGATTTGTTGAACATTATAGAAGGTGGATTATTCCATCTGATGATTGGATGTTCCAATTCGGAAGAGGCAAGAATCTAAAACAAATCACAATGTATGCTAGAAAAAATATGACAATGGAGCAAAAAAGAGAAATGTTACTATTTGCAAAAAAAGTAAAAAAATTTCTTGAAACCAATTAGCTAAAAGTGAGGAGAATAATATTCTCCTCACCAAACAATAAAAAAGGATGTTAAGTATGAATTTGTATGATTATTTTAAAGAAAATATACAAATGAATAGAATAAAAGATTTTAATGGTGATACATATGGGTTAGCTTTAGTCAGATATGTTATGAAAGAAGCTTCAAAACTTTTTTACCGTAATTATACTTTTTTCTTAAATAAAGAAAATATAAATGATAGAGATGCTATATACAATAAAGAAATAGATTTGAGTAATATACAAGATTTTTCAATTGTTTGCAAAAGTTATTGTGACATACTTAGAGAATTGCTAAAACAAATATATGAAATAGATTGTGAGGTAATCTCCGCTTATAATGATAGATTTAGACACGTTGACCTACTTATAAAGACCAAGGAGGGAAATAATTATATTGTTGACCCATTAACAGATTTAATTGAAATGCAAGTAGCATTAAGAACTAACAACTTTGCCTCAAAAAAATACTATGAAAATTCTTATGTAGGAATACTTGATAATGTTAAATTTCTTACAGAAGATGAATTAGAACAGATAGATGATAAAATTGGATATAAAAATGATACTGTTTATTTGGATGATTCTTTAAGAAATTTGAAAATTGATTTTTATAATTTTGAAGAATTTTTACAAAAAAACGAATCTATCGCAATAGAGCTATTGGGTAATAAATATGATGGTAGAAAACTCTCTGGCGATGAAAAGATAGATTTAAAATTAAAATATATTAGTAATCATTTAAACAATAGGAGATATTTAAATGGTTTTGTGGAATTAGTAATGTTTTCTGATATAGTCATAAAAAGTGTATTTTCAGAAGAAGAACAAAAGAAAATAAAAGCATATAGTTTTTTTATTGATGAAGAAGATTTACAAAATTTAGAATTAGATAAGATTCTTAAAAGTTCAGAGAATAGAAAAAGAGGAAGAGTTATCAGTTGTAATGGAAAAAATTATATATTTTCACTAAATCAAAATACATTAGAATATGATGAAGAAGAATGGAAAAAAATTATAGAAGAAAATAATATTTTTGTTAAACCAGAATATCCTGTGCAATTATTAAAACATATTAAGAATAATGGAGCAGATAGAAATATAGTACATAATAATGAATTTTTAAGACTATTTAATAAATTTGAAACAGCTTTATTAAATGGTGGAAAAACTTTAGAAGATATAAAACATGATAATATTTTTATTGAAAGAGATATGATTTTAATTAAATTTGGAGACAACTATGTTTCGTATAAGATAGAAAATGGTAATTTAGTAGTCAAAGATTATAAAAAGAATCAGAAATATATAATTTTTTACGAAGATGAAGGAAGAAATATTACTTATAAAACAGAACCTATTTTAAGACTTAATGAAAAATTATATTTACATGAATTTGATTCAAATGGATTATTTGATTTAGCTGATGTTACTGGAATAGAGACATTAGTAGCTCCAATGACAAATGGAAAGTATTTATCAAGAAATGCCTCATATTATGATGCAAAAACTTATTCAGAACTTTCAAATCAAAGGAGAGAATTACGAGGAATTCTAACAGAAGATTTTTCAAAAAGAAACTTTGTAATATTAGAATATTTAGCTAATAGCTCTGCAAAAGTCTATTTCGAAGAATTAAAGAAAAAAATAGAAAATCAAGATAATAATGTACTACAAGCTAAAAAATGTTTAGAAGAAGATTGTGAAAATATAGTAAGATTTTTTGGCAATAAGCCGTTATTAAAACCTATTTATGATTTACCAGAGGGAAAAGATAGAGTTTTAGATAGGCATATTGAGATGGATAATAAACAAATGTTATATTTATTTTGTTCTAATTTAAAATTTAGTAAGCCCAAACATGTAATAAGTCCAGGATTAGGTTCTATTTTTGTAGGTCCTATACTAAAAAGTATGTATGGATTTGAATATACCAATATATTATTTAGTTTATATTCTAAAGATGAAAGACTAAGAAATATTTCAGAACAGAAATCATTTGACGATATGGCGAGTAATGATATATGGAAAAAGACAAAAAATCAGATTATATTAATAGATGATAATACTTATTCTTGTAGTACATTAAATAGAATTATAACTGAATTAAAATTAAGGAATAAATCTTATAAATTTGGTGCAGTAAAATATAATTGGGATTTTTATAATCAGGTTAAACATGGACAATTAACTCATTCAACTTTTGATGTAAAAGAGGTTGATTTTTTGACTATTTTAGATGAGCCTGGATATTGGGTAATGAGAGATTCTATAAATGCATTAAAAGAAGAAGGTGCAGATGCTTATGTACAAGTAATGAAAGAGGAAGGGCTTCGTCAAGAAGGAGTTCCAGATATACTAGTTTTAATGCAACTAGCGGAGAAATATTCTAAAAGTGCAGATGTTGACTTATATGATATGGATAGTGGAAAAATAAAAAAGAGTTCTGCATTTTTATGTAGAAAATTAAAGGAACAAATAAAAGAGATTACTAGGGATGTTAAGTCTCAAGATTGGAGTAGAGATGAGTAAGTTAAAAAAAGAATTAAAAGAATTTTTAGAATACAAGAAGAATTATAAATTTACACAAAAAGAATTAATTGAAAGAGATGAATGTATATTTTGCGAAGATATAGTACTTAAGGATAAGGATGGAAATAAGACTAGTGAAACAGAAAAATGGATTGATGTCGGATATAGAAATAGAGGAGATTTTCCACAAATGCTTTCAAATTTATTTCCATATAATTTTAAATTTAGAGGAAAAAAATTAGCTAGCATTGAAAATTTCTTTCAAGGAATAAAATTTAAAGATAAAAAAATACAAAATTATATATTTTCTTATTATGGAACACAAGCTGTACATATAAAGGCGGCAAGTAATTATAATTGGAAGGAAACAGGGATAATATATTGGCAAGGAAAAGAAATAAAAAGAGATAGTATAGAATATGATTTACTAATTGACGAATTATATATTTCAGCAGTACAAAATCCTATTTATAGAGCAGTATTATGCAATTGTGATAAACATATCATTCATTCTATAGGAGAAAACGAAAAAAAAGAAACTACTTTTACTAGATATGAATTTGAATTTCAGTTAAATTGTTTAAAAGATTTTCTACATAGTAAAGAAAAAGGAGGATTACATGAATAGAATTGTTAATTGGCTAGGACAAACTATGGAATTTGAGGGGAATTTAAGTTTAGCTATTGCAAAACATGAAATAACAAACTTTCCAGGAAAGTATGTTTATGAGGATGAATTATTTAATATAGCTACAGATCCTGAAATCCCTATAAAAGGGTATATGATATTAGCGATATCTAAAGAAACACTTACAATAACCGACTTAACAAAAGAAGAAAGAAATAAATTAATTGATTTATCAAATCGATTATTAGAAGCAATGCATAAGTCTGGTTTTGAAAAAGTGATGATATATCAAGATGAAGCAAGTTCTGGTAATTTACATATAAATTTTATTCCTAGACACGAATGGACTTATAAGTTTCATGCTAATTTTGGTGAGATGGGAATTTATGCAAAAAATAATCTTAATACAAGTGATGAGTATAGAAAAGAATTGTTAGAAAGTATTGAAGAAATTAAAAAGAATTTTAAATAAGACTACTATAAAATAAGAGTATGCCCAAAAAGGACATACTCTGTTTTGTACGTATTGAAATAATTAATAATGAGTAATGAACTTTATATTATCCAGATTTTCTTGGAATTTCAATACGCGCCACAGGCTTTCCATAAATCCGTTATCCTTAAGTGAAGGACATTCAGTACAGTTTCTAGGGCAATTTTGCATAATGAATTTAGCACTTTCACCATGCATAAGACTTTCAAGTTCGTTTTCTTCTCCTGCCATTATCCCATAGTGGTAGTTGAGATCTGTAATTTTATCCCAAAGCACACAACACATGAGATTTGTTCCATATAATGGTGGAGAAATAAGAGAACTCCAACACCTAGTGGGCTTGTCTCTTTCAACCATTGTCCTATTTTTGTAAGCAGTATTCAAATTGTTTGGAAGCTGAAAATCTTTAAGACCATAAGAATAAGCAAATTCCCTCAAGTTTATAAGTTCTTCTACCTCTTTCTGTGAAATGCTTTCATCTTTAACGCTCTCAAAATCAGGAATGAGAACTTTAACTCCTTGAAATACATCTACGCCAATATTTGCAATTGTACGAATGAATTCATCGTAATGTCCTGCATTTAAAGGTCTAATACAGGTTCTGGTTCCGATTAACAAAGTATCTTCTCTTCCTGCTTTAGCTCTTGCATTACATAACCTATTCAAAAGATTAATTGCATCATCATATGAGAAATCTCTATTTTTAGACTTCTGATTAGAATAGATTTTGTAAGCATCTGAACCAATACCTGGGAAACTAATTCTAATAAAAGCGACATTGTTTACCAAACATTCCAATAATTCATCAGATATTTGGCTTCCTGTGCTTACATAGACAAGTCCCATATTGCATTCCTGATTTGCATACTCTAACATTTCAATCCTATTTTTGTATAAATCTGGGTTACCTTCTCCGCAAACTTCAAATCTGACTTTGTTAAAGCCACGTTTAGCTGAATAAGTAGAGATTTCACTCAAAATTTTTTTATACTTATCAATAGGAATAATCGGGTATTTGATGTGCTGATCCTCAATGGCCCACTTTCTACTTGGACAAGCCAAACAATCTTTGCAATCAAAGTCGCAGTATGGGAAATCTTTTGCACTTACTGAAAGAATTGGCATTTGATTAATTCCATGTTGAACTGCATATTTGACTGCTTCACAGTAATCCTTTTCTGTTAAAGGATAAAGATGTTGTGGAGACCGAGAACGTGAAAACCAAATAGTTTTACCTGTTGCCATATCAAATGCTGAAAACTGTTTTGCTGTAAGGATACTATCCTTAAAAGATGTGTTGTTCATAATATAATCTCCCTTCTTTGTGAAAAAATGTGACAATATTAAATTTATATTATTATGTTAACATCTTTTGCAATATTTGTCAATAATTATATCTATTAAAAAACATTATAATCATCTAACAAAAAATAAAGTGATAGCAAAAAATGTTATCACTTTCATTAAATTAATATTATTATATAATTCCTAATCTTCTAAAATAATAATATGCATCCAGTCCACCTTTAAAATATAATTCTTCTTCAGTCATAATTTGCATTTTTTCTTGTAGCTCTATTGCCTTATAAAGTAAATCACATTCAATAGGTGTCAATTCTGTTTCTACTTTATCCCCAAATAAAATATTTTGTAACTTTTCATTACTGTCTAAAATCTTTGTATATTCTTTCTGCAAATTTTTAAACTCATTATTATTTTTTTGCAAGTATATTCTTACTCCATCTAAATGTTCCATAAATTTATCTTTACAATCTTCGTAAAAAGTAGTAAATCTTTTTATATTTTCCATATCATCAAATCCTTTCTAATTTTTATTCAATCTCATATTCATCTTCTATTTCATCTTTTTGAAATTCATTTATATTAAGTTGTTTTTCAATATTTAAGTCAATATATGTTTCTTTTTCAAAATCTCTTATAATTTCATCCTCAGAAGGATAAGAGAATTTGTTACATATCCATTTAATAAAATGTTTTATAGTTATTTTAAATTTATTAATTATCTTATTTAAAGTTTTGTTTTCTTTTTCTAAATTTTCAATTTGTTTTTTGTAAGAATGTTCTATGTCATAAACTTTACTTTCAAATTTCAATTCTAGTTCTTTTTCTTTATGTTCCAGTTCTTCTTTCAATAAACTATTCGATAGCCTTAAATTTACGTTTTTCTCTGTCATATTTATATAATCTTCTTTGAAATTTTCTGCAAAATCTACTGTATTTACTTGTTTTGATAGTTCTTTATTTAAAGCTAAATTTTCTTTGTGAAGTCTTAAAATTAATTCATCTTTTGGCTTTATAATTTTTTCAAATATCTTTTCATCTCTATTAATCATTACTTTTTTTATATCATTTATTTTTGGAACTTCTGGCAATTCTAAAGTTATATTTTCCAATACCTTTTTAGTGTTTTCAAAATTGGTTATTTGCTTATAATTTTGTATTGTTTCATTTTTCCTTTTTGTTTCTTCTGAAGGTAATCCTCTTTGTAACTCAAATCCTTTAGTTACTATATATTCGTAATAAGCATTTTGTAAATTTCTATAACTATCTCGACCTTTCCAAAAATCTCTACAACATACTTTATCAATTTTCTTTCCATTTTTATCTTTTGTATGAATTACTGGAATGTAAATCAAATGCATGTGTGGAGTTGTTTCATCAAAATGAACTACTGCTGATATTATATTTTTCTCTCCAAGATTTTTATAATTACAAATAAAATTGTAACTTTCTTCAAAATATCTTTTAGTTTCTTCCATTCCTATTGTATCAAAAAATTCTTTATCTGATGTAAATACCATTTCACACATTATTATGCTATTACTTCTAATTTGACCTTGCAAAGCATATTTTTCCCTTAGTCTATCAAATTCTTTTGTGTAACTTAATTCATTTTTCTTAAAGTAATAATTCAAGTGCGATTTGCTAATATCTATTTCTTTATTTGAATGATTTTTTGCTTTTCTATCATTATGAACACATATTCCGATTAGCTTGAGTCCTCGTTAATTTCTCATTTCTTACTATAGCATAACTCATTGCTCCGAAGTCCTTTCTTGCTCGAAACAAATTTATTTGTCTAACACACTAGACAAGTTTTGCAAACTTATCCGTGTGCTCTGCGAGGCTTTCCTAAAAATGCTTTAACATTTTTAGGCTATAAATTATAATGAACTTGTCATTATAATTTATAGTGAAATTGCCCATATAAAGTAGAGCTGACAATTTCATATCATAGCCATGCTTACGTAGTTATAGTTTCGTTATCATAAGCAAAGTTTGTATAGAGAAAATCAAGTGAGCCATCTTCATAGTCTCTTCCTTTATAAGAAGCTTTATTTTTCTTTTTCTTTGAAATAGAAATATTTGTATTCCCTAAATTATTATATAAGCAAATCATCAAATAATTTTTAGCATTTTGTATATTAGGTATATTCTTCAATATATCTAATAACTGTATTAAATTTTCTTTTACTATAAGTTTTAATTTATCTAATATTTTATAGTGATTAACTGTTACACTTCCTACTTTTAAGGTATCTTTATAATATAAGCTATCAATAACATCTTCTAAAATGTTTTTTTCTTCTTTTGTAAAATCCTCCAGTTTGCATTTATCTTTTATCTCTTTTAAATAAAATTCATCATCACTATTAGGATTGATAGAATTAGTATTGATTATATTAGTTTTGATATTATTAGTATTGATTGTCTGTAAATTTTCCTGTTCTTGAACTGTACTTTCTACTACTCTAGAACCGTAAAAATTACTGTTCAGGACTTGTAAATTTTCCGTATCTGAAATTTTATCTTTTTCTTCATATTGTATTTTAGCAACATATATTAAATTAGGTTTGCCAAGCCCTTGCCTTTTTTCTTCAATTAAATCTGTATCTACTAATTGTTTAAATGCCTTTGTTACAGTTTTTTCTGATAATCCTAATTTTTCTTGAACTTCTTGTCTTGTAAAAATTAAAAATATACGATTAGCATTATCTACCCAATGATTTCTTATAGATAGAGATAACCTATCTAGTAAAAAAGCATATAGTATTTTACTATCAGAATTTAATTTATCTTTATATAATGAACTTTCAAATAATTCTTGTGGAATTTGATAATATTTATGACTTAGTGTTTCATTTGATTTATAGTAATCTAATTCTCTCATTTTTACTTCCTTTCTAGGAAGAATATTTTTCGGAACTTTTTCTAAACATTATTGTTTGGAATAAAACTTTTTCTGAACATAAATTTCTAAACAAAATCTTAAAATTTTTTAGAATTTTTCAATATTTTTTGAAACTGAACAGAAAAGAGTATCAACGAAAACCTTGTCGTTAATACTCTTTTCACTCTTTTAAAATTTTCTGCAATTCTCTAAAAATTGCTTAAATGTGGTCGAGGTGACAGGGATCGAACCTGCGACCTCATGGTCCCAAACCACGCGCGCTACCAACTGCGCTACACCTCGATTAGTAATGAACTACTTTATAAATATAACATATTCATTTAAAATATTCAAGTATT
>USCV01000016.1 GCA_900553225.1 uncultured Clostridium sp.
AGTATATCAAATAGAACATCCTAATTTTGATAAAATAGGAATATAGTTATTAAATTCCTTAAAGCTTAATCCAACAGGTACTTGATAAAATTCTGTAGTTGGTCTTTTAATTCCTCCACTTAACTCTACATAATATTTAACAATAGAATCAATTGCTTGTTGTTCAGAATTAAATTCATATATTCCTATTTTATCAAAATTAGGATGTTCTATTTGATATACTTTATTATTCTGATAGTAAAGTATAAAACAATGCATATGTTCATCCTCTTCTAAATTATCATAATTGTCTGGTTCATAAATTCTGCAACAAAACATTTTATTATGTATTTTTAAATTATCTAATAAATAATGCATTAAATTTACTTGCTCAATACAACAACCTAATCCATTTTGTATTGTTTCTCTAATTGACATTGTTCTATATATTTTTCTGAATTCTTTCATTGATTTTATGTGTTTTTTCCCAGTATTATCAATCCATCCATATTGGATATGTTCTTGCATATAATTTAAGATATCATGAGGTGTTTTAATTTCTTCAATTTTCAATAATATTTCCTCCCGTTTTCTCGTTTAATTTATATTTATTTAATTTTATTGTTCGATTTCTATATTTTAAAAAATACAATCCTAAATAGATTTTATAATAGTTTATTCAATTTTTAAAAATTATACCATATTTTATTAAATTTGAATAGATATTAGCGATGTTTCGTTTTTATAATTTGAATATTTAAATGTAGTTTTCATGTCGTTTAATAATATTTAATTTATTAATATATATTTTTATAATATGTATTATTTTTACTACAGTGTATGTTATTAAAAATTATAAAGAGAAAGCATATATTATTTGCATTATTTTTTAGATAAGAAACGCTACGTGCATATTTGCACATAGCATTGATTATAAATTAGTTTTACATTATTTACCGCAATTACTTATTTTAAATAATTTATTTTTTAAAATGTTTTTTTATTATGACTATTTAAAATAAATCTGGAAATTGTCTTACTATTCCATTAACAAAGAACTGAGACATTTTTAAAATTTCCATTTGAACCATATCGTATGCCTTTATATCAGCTACATAATCTCCTTTAAGTCTAGCATTTACTTCATTTGTTGTAAGATTCAGAAGTTCATAAAACATTTTACGAACTTCTTCTTTTGGATAAAATGGATTTATACTACTGAATGCCTCAGCCATAGCATCAGCATTTTGATACCATTTTTTATTTAATTCTGTTGCCTCTATTTTATTGTTATTTTTTAATGCAACAATTAAATTTTTACCAATAACTAGATGTTCTGTTAATAATTTTTCAATTTGACTTGCTACATTATTTCCATAATAAACTCTAAAAATATTTGCTATATCTTTAGGATTCCTTAATAGACGTGTTTGTGTTGCATCTAAATCTTTTAAATTTTCTGCAATACTTATTAAAAGCATTCGCGTCCACATAATATGTTGTTCCCATACCAGGTTCATTTGTTCCAATAATCTAACTTCATTTATACTCACCCCAAAATTATTATTTTGATTACAATTTGGATAAATATATAGCTGTTGACCTACCCTTAAATTATATGGATCAAGTGCAAAATTTACATCAATTATATTTTGCACAGTTGTACAATACCTAATTGCTATATTATACAATGTATCTCCTGGTCTAATTGTATATAAAATAGGATCTGTATTATTCATAATTTTTCCCTCCTGATATATATCATATTAAAAAGTAAATAAATTGTTTCTTAGTAATATTACAAATTTTTACATGATCCAATTCTAAAAAATTCCTCGATTTTAATAAGTTCATTTATATTTTTATTAATAGAATTTGGATTTGAAAAGTTAAAATACATATAAATATTTTTGTCTTTGTCAATTTCAATTTTATTAATTAATCTATATAAATATATTTTATTGGAATTTTCAAATTTTAAAAAATTTTCTATTAATTCATCTAATTCTTTTTCTTCTTTTGTATGATTTTTTCTTGCAATTTTATCTTCCGTTCCAATTAGTTTTTGTTCTAATTCTTTCTTTTGTTCATTTAATTTTGCTTTTTCAAAATTAAATTTTTGTAAAACCCTAATATAATCTTCTTCTTGTAAAACGCCTCTTAATTTATCCATATACATCTTGTCTAGATTATTATTTATATCTAATATATTTTTATCAATTTGTTCGATTTTTTTCTTATATCCTTCTAGAATATCAAGAGTTTTGTTTTGAAATTTTTCATAAACTGAATAAAAAATTTTTTTGTTAGCATATATTTGACATATCTTTTTTACAATATAAATAATATGCTTTTCAAATTTCTCGTAATTCATATTTAGTGGATAGCATCCACGTTCTTTTGCATCACTACAGGTTATATATGGATGTGATTTGGCATTTCTTTTTGAATTCTTTTTAAGTACTATTTGAAGCTTTCTTTTGCAATGATAACAGTAAAGTAATCCTCTTAATAAAAAATCATATTTAAGTTTTGTATTAGTTCCTCTTTTTTCAATGATGCATTGTACTCTTTCAAATATATCTATATCAATAATAGATTCGTGTGTATTATTAACTCTTATTTGTTTTTCCTTTTCAACTGTTCTTATTTTCTTAACTTTGTATGATATAACCGACTTTTTATTTTGTATTGTATTTCCAATATATACTTCATTTTTAAGTATATTGCATAGTGTTACTTCATTCCAGTTATATTGTGTTTTGTTTTCATCTTGTACAATTCCTGTTTTTCTATAGCCTGTTGGAGATAGGTATTGATTTGAGTTTAAAAATTTTACTATTTCTACACTTCCATGACCATTCGCATACATATCGAAAATCTTTTCTATAATATCTCTTACTTGCTCATCTATAATTAACTTATTTTTAATTGTAGGATGCTTTTTATAACCATAAGCTGGAATACTACATAAATATTCTCCACTTTTTTGTTTCTCTTTGTATACACTTCTAATTTTCTTTGAGATATCTTTAGCATACATATCATTCATAATTGCTTTAAAAGGCGTTATATCATTATTTGTGCTATCTATATATGTATCTATTCCATCTGTTATTGCAACATATCTTATATTATTTTTAGGGAAATAATCCTCTAAATAAAAACCTGTTTTAATATAGTCCCTTCCAAGTCTTGATAAATCTTTTGTTATAACCATATTAATATTTTGATTTTCTATATCTTGTATCATTTCACAAAAACCAGGTCTGTCAAAAGTTGTACCACTTACTCCGTCATCAACATACTCTCTTATAAAGTTTAAATTGTTCTCTTTTACATATCTTTGCAAAATATTTCTTTGATTACCGATACTTTCGCTTTCTTGTTTGTCGCCATCTTCTCTTGATAGTCTGATATATATTCCGTACTTTAAAATTTTGACTTTTTAAATTTAGCATTTAACCTCCTATCTGTAATCATCTACAAACAATTGTAATGTATTCTTTAAAATTTTGCAAATATTTTTACATAATTACTTATTTTTAACTTTTATACTTTCTAAATAATCCTTAAAAACTAATCCTATTGTTTCTCCTATATCTTGTTTTTCTTCTGTAAAAATACAATATATATTAAACTCCAATTTATTATCTTTAGTGTTGATTTTACCTTCACTCATACTTATTCAAATCCTTTCGTACTACTACAGAATATTAAAGAAAATGGCTCAATATGACACCTAAAATAAGTGTATTTATCAATGTGCATTTTTTAGTCTTCTATATATAGAGGCGAAAAGAGATATAGGAATGTCCTGATATTTTTATGAACTTTTTACAAAAAAATAAACATATGGTTAATTCCATATGCTTATACAATAAAAATTACTTTATATTATATTTCTCTTTTAATACATTCAAATACTAAATTTATTGCACCAGCAAATCCATTCTTATAAAATTTTTCATTCTCATAAGAAGATATAGCATTTACTTTATCAATATAACTTTCTAAACTATTTCTTACTTTAGATTTTGATATATCATCATTTGATAATTCTTCTATTTTATCTAAAAGCATTTGATAAGTATCATTATCCTTTGTCAATTCTTTAATTCTTTTCCTATCGTATTTAGTTAAAGTACAAATATTTTCTTCCATACTGACAAATAATTGATTCAAAATACTTTGTTCATTCTACATTTTACTCTCCTCCAAATATAAATTTGTTAGTAGTATAACGTGATCTATTTAATTTGTCAGCGTTTTTTTTATATATTTAATTGTAATTTGTATTGTTAATTAAATATATTTACTTGCTTCTTTTATACTTAAATTATTCATTTTATCGTTATACTTATCAATAAAATCTCGTACCCATTTAGGATTAGTTTTTGAATATTCTCTTAAAGCCCATCCGATTGCTTTATTGATAAAAAATTCATCTGTTCCAAAACAATTAACTATTATTTTTTCTAATAGTTCACAATCTGTTTTATCTTTTAAATTTAATTGATGTTCTATTGCACTTCTTTTAATCCAAATATTTTCATCATTAGACCATTTAAGCATTAACTTTTTTACTCTTGGATCTCGTAGTTCTACATCACCAATTACTTTACATAAAAAGTCTATTGTATCCCACCAAGATTTTTGAGTTATATAATTTTGTATTTTTGAAATATCTTCAAAAGTTACATATTGTTTCATTGCTAATAAATAATCCGAAACAAGATATTGAAATTCTCTATGTGTATCTTTATAACACTTATCTAAAAAAGTCCAATCTATTCTTTTAGATTTCTTTTCAGATTTAATAAAATCATTATATATTTCTTTCCTTTTAGGAGTAGAGAGTCCATAAAAATCAAACATATTTCTCATATACTTTGACATAGCTATAGCATTCTCTTTATCTTCTTTGGATTCAAATAATTTTTTTATTTCTAAATACTTATCCATATTTTATCAACTCCACAAATTACTATTTATCAAACTGATTATATCATTATTTTACTTTTTATTCTATCTATTTAACTATTTTTGAAAATTTATTTTGCTCCGAATATTGAGAGCATTTTTTAATGCGTAATATTCGCCAGCTTGGTGTTTAGGAAAAATTCCCTAAAACCTTTTAAAACCCCGCTGGGAGAAATTTTTTTGTTTTAATTTGCATACAAACTTTCCAAAAATTCTTTAGTATATTCTCTTTGATTTTCATGATTTGATATAAATTTTTCTTTGAATTATTTGTTTATTTTCTTTTCTAACTATTTCTACTTTTAAATAATTTTTATCTCTTAAATCTGATATCCAGCTTGAAACCGTTTTTGGATGCACACCTAATTCTTCAGCAAAATAATTATTAGTTGCAAAACAATATTCCTCTTTACAAGCAAGAGATGTAATCATTGCATATAGTAACTTCTCATTTGCCTTTAATTCTTTATTATATAGTATTTTCGGTGGTATTATTGAATAATATCCTACTTTATTTTTTATTTTTTTTCCATTATTCCACTCCAATTCTAGCAGTAAAAATCTAATAAAAAAACAGAATATTTCTTTAATATTGAAATACTCTGTAACATAGATGATTACTGCGTTTTATTAAATTATTTTTATGGTTGGAAGTTTTTTAAGCCAACAGGTGTGGATTTAAACTTACAATTTCCAGCCAATTGGGAAGATGCAAGACAAATAAAATATAATCTAGGTTTTAGAACTCCTGCTCCACGTGACTATGTTGGAGTTAGTCCATTATCTCAACCAGAGTCTAGAGCATTATATGATTTTACAATTAAAAACAATTTTAGACTTACTATTTCGTACCATACACAAGGCAGAGTAATTTATTGGAGATATTTAGATTATTTGCCAGAAAATTCATTTGAAATTGCAAAAGAATTTTCAAGAGTTTCTGGCTATGAATTGGATGATACACCATATCAATCTTCTTTTGCAGGATATAGAGATTGGTTTATACAAAATTTTAATAGACCAGGATATACTGTTGAAGCAGGAGAAGGTGTAAATCCATTACCAATATCACAATTTAATCAAATATATTCTGATAATGAAGGTATATTAGTATTAGGAATGGTTTTATAAAGGATGAAAATTAAGTGATTATAAAAATATTTAATAGGAAATAATAAAAATAATGGAAAAGTATAATAATAAATGATATAATTGCAAAAAAACGAAAGGAGAAGGTTAAATGGAAAATATGAATTCAGAGGGAAAAATGTTAGAAAAAAAATTATTTAACAAAAAAGAGTGTGGATGGAAAGGAACAAATAAAGATCAAAGACAAATTATCTTCGATTATTGTGATGATTATATTAAATTTCTTAATAATGGAAAAACTGAAAGAGAAATCATATCAGAATCGAAAATAATGGCAGATAAAAATGGATTTAAAGATATTAATGAATATAAAGAACTAAGACCAGGAGATAAAGTTTACTATATAAATCGTGGAAAAAGTATGTATTTAGCAGTAATTGGTAAAGACAGTATAGAAAATGGTTTAAATATTATAGGAGCACATGCTGATTCTCCAAGATTAGATTTAAAACCAAATCCTTTATATGAAGATTCAGGGTTTGTTTATTTCAAAACACATTATTATGGAGGTATAAAAAAATATCAATGGACCACAATACCGTTAGCAATTCATGGAGTTATTGTTAAAACAAATGGTGAGAAAATAAATATATGTATTGGAGAAAATGAAAATGAACCAATATTTACAATTACAGATCTATTGCCACATTTAGCACAGGAACAAATGGAAAAGAAATTAAAAGAAGGAATTAATGGAGAAGACTTAAATTTATTAATTGGAAGTATTCCATTTGATTCAGAAGATGTTTCAGAAAAAGTAAAATTAAATATTTTAAATATTTTAAATCAGAAGTATGGAATTACAGAAGCAGATCTTCTAAGTTCAGAGATTGAATTAGTTCCAGCATTTAAAGCAAGAACAATGGGATTTGATAGTAGCATGGTAGCAGCATATGGTCAAGATGATAAAATATGTGTATATACTTCTCTTACAGCCCTAATGAAAATTGATAACCCAACTAAGACTGCTGTTTGTATTATTTCAGATAAAGAAGAAATAGGAAGTATGGGAAATACAGGAATGGAGTCACATGTATTTGATACATTCATTTCTGAGATTTTAAATAAACTAAATATTAATAAACCAAATTTATTAGATAAAGTATTTTGTAATTCAAAAATGCTATCTGCAGATGTTGATGCAGGATTGGATCCAATCTATTCTTCTGTATCAGAGAAAAATAATGCTTCATATTTGGGAAGAGGAATAGGAATTAATAAATATACAGGTGCAAGAGGAAAATCAGGAGCCTCAGATGCTAATGCTGAATTTGTTGCATATGTTAGAAATATATTTGAGGAAAATGATATTAGATATCAAATTGCAGAACTTGGAAGAGTAGATATAGGTGGAGGCGGAACAATTGCCTATATTTTAGCTAATAAAGGAATTGATGTTATTGATTGTGGTGTTCCAGTTTTATCAATGCATGCTCCTTATGAAGTAACAAGTAAATTCGATGTTTATGAAGCATACAAAGGCTATAAAGCTTTCTGGAATAAATAATTAATTAATATAAAAACAAGTAAAGGATTTTTTACACTTTTACTTGTTTTTTGTTTTTTAGAAAGTATTACATATAAAACATTTGCAAATAAAATGCAATTAACATATAATATAAAAAAATAAGAAAAGAAGATGATAAAATGAAAACAAATGAAACAATAATGCAGTATTTTGAATGGTATTATCCAGCAAATTGTACATTATGGCATAAAGTAAAAAAGGATGCTGTAAATTTGAGAAATTTGGGTATTAGTATGGTATGGCTTCCACCAGCATATAAAGGGTCAGGAGGAGTGTATGATACCGGATATGCTGTATATGATTTATATGATTTAGGTGAATTTAATCAAAAGGGTTCTGTGCCAACTAAATATGGATTAAAAGACCAATATATAGAAGCAATTGAATCATTACATAGAAACGATATAAAGGTGATTGCAGATATAGTATTTAATCAAAAAATGGGAGCAGATGAAACAGAAGAGGTGCTTGCAATAGAGCAAAATCAAAATGACAGAAATATTGATGAAGGTCAATATCAAACTATTTTGGCATGGACAAAATACAATTTTTTAGAAAGAAATAACAAATATTCAAATTTTAAATGGAATTGGACACATTTCCATGGCGTGGATTGGGATGAAAGAACAAAGAAAAGTGCAATTTTTAAATTCTATGGAAAGCATTGGGACTTAGATGTTGATAGAGAGAATGGAAACTTTGATTATTTAATGGGTGCTGATGTAGACTTAAATAATGTTGACGTTGTTGAAGAATTAAAAAATTGGGGAAAATGGTATTTGAAATTTACTGGAATTGACGGATTTAGATTAGATGCAGTAAAGCATATAAGAGAAAGTTTTTTCAAAGATTGGATAGATTGCATGAGAGAGTTTTCAGGAAAAAACTTATTTGCAGTTGGTGAATATTGGAATAACAATATAGATGTTTTAAAAGATTATCTAAAAAAATGTTATTATAATATTAGTTTATTTGACATTCCTTTACATTACAATTTTTATAATGCATCTAATAGTATGCGGTAATTATGATATGAGAAAAATACTTGATAATACACTAGTTAAAGAACTACCCCAAAATGCAGTTACATTTGTTGACAATCATGATACACAAAAAGGACAATCACTAGAGTCTGAGATACAAATGTGGTTTAAACCACTTGCATATTCATTAATAATGCTTAGGGAGGAAGGTATTCCCTGTTTATTTTATGGGGATTATTACGGTGTGAAAGATGATATTTCGCTTTCAATGAAAACAAAAATTGATCCAATTTTACTTGCTAGAAAAAAGTATGCATATGGTGAACAAGTGGATTATTTTGATAACGAGAATATAATAGGTTGGGTTAGAGAGGGAGATAAAGAACATAAAGATTCTGGACTTGTTGTTATTATGTCGGATAATGCAGGTGGGTCAAAGCAAATGAATGCAGGTGAAAATTTAGCAAATTGTGTTTTAGTAGATATAACAGGAAATATGAAAGAAAATGTATATATAGATAAGGATGGAAATGGTATATTTTATTGTGATGGCGGTAGTGTTTCTATTTGGGTGAAGAAATAAATAATATAGTAAAAAAATACAACAATTTATGTTGTATTTTTTTACTATATTATTTTTGACAATGGTGAGCCAGGAGGGGTTCGAACCCCCGACCCCAGGCTTAGAAGGCCTGTGCTCTATCCAACTGAGCTACTGACCCATGACAAAAATTATACTATCATATTATTATGTATGTGTCAATAGAAAAGATAAAAATAAAGTAAATTTTTTGAATTAAGTTTTTTTAGATGTTGATCTTACAATAGACGTTAGTTTTACAAACTATATTTTACTTTTACAATTCACTAAATTTATGAAAAGATAAAATATGAGTAACAAGATGTGCAAAATGTAAAAAAATTAAAGAAGAAAGATGAAAATTATTTAATTGTAATGAAATTGTAAAGAAAAATCAAAAGATGTGTATCCGTAGAAATAAAAGGATACTATTGAAAAATAAATAAAATATGCTTATTGACGATTGAATCTAATGTCAGTATAATAAAATCAACTTAATACGTTATGCGTTAAAATAAAGAATTATTAAATTTTATTGTGCGTAAAATTTAATGTAAGGAAGGTAGATAGAATGAGTAAACAGGAAAAGATACTAACATCAAAAAATATTATATTTAAAATTACAATTTGTTTTATGATAACTATAATATTAAGCACGAGCTGTACTAATATTATAGTAGCTACTACAAATGAAATAGATAATAAAGAACAGGCGATTCAAAAAGAAAATGAAAATATACAAATAAATAATAAAAAAGAGCTGAATGATAGTGAACAAAAAACAATAAATGCGAATGAAGAAAAAACTCAAAATATGGAGAAATTGCAGACACAAAATGAAAATGAATCTACCAATAATGATATTGGCAAATCTATTTTAGCATCAGATACAATACTTGGAGAAGAAGCTAAAATTTCATCTGCACAAATTATTGAAAGGAAAACTGGTATAGGTCCATTTGATGAGAATGATGAGGCCGGAAACGATAGTTCAGAAAGTAACAATATTGTTAGATCTTTCGATAAAATAACATGGACTGTAGAATGTACAATGGTACTAAAAGATAGTTCAGACCAAAAAAGTTATAGAGGAGGGGTTGTTGAAGTCAAAGCAGAGCTTCCAAATACGTGTAGTAATGTAGTTAAATGGGACTTAACATCAATGGCTTGGGCGCAAAATGCAACAGTATCTAAAGATGGGAGAATATTTACAGCCAAGTATCAAATGAAAACGTCAGAAGTGACAGTGCCAGGGAAACAAACATTAGGTTTTTGTTTAGATGTATTAAATGCACAACATGGCCTAGAAATTTCGCCGGAATTTACTATAGGAGTGTTAGGAAACAGTGATAGTGAAAAGTATAAAATAAAAAATGTTGATGTAGTTTATGTTAGTGCAGCTCCAAAATACAATATTGTTTTACAAAGCAATAAAGCATTACAAAACAAAGTGGAAGTTGATTTAGGAGAAGGAGAAGTTCCACGGAAAAATGTATGGATATGGAATAATGCTAGAATTATATAATCAAGATAAAGACAAAGGGATTAAAGGTATAGAATATCCAACTGGAGAAATAACGTTTGATATAAATTTAAAATTAGAGAGAAGCTCTTTTAATAATAAACAGTTAGAAGATATAACTTCAAAATGTAATCCTGTATTATGGAATTACAGTTTGAATGGTAGTACAAAAGGACTAGTAGATGGTAGGGAAATTTATACTAATGGAAATTTATATCAGAGATTGATTGATTCTATGCCATTAGGTACAATTGTAAAAGATAGAACATATCATACAAAAAATTCAGGTAATATATCTATGCTACAAAATGGTTCAAATATAAAAGTAACAATATCTAATTATAAACTAGATGGAATTTTTCCAATATATAATTATAAAGATTATACAAACCGTATCAAAACACCAAGTTATGGTGAAAACGAAGGTATATTTCATGTAACACATTTTCAGATATTTGTACCGGAAAATGAAGAAAGTACAATGGCAGATAGAAATTATTATTTGACAGTAACTGATGAAAATTTAAAAGCAGAGTCTATATCTGGTGCACAAGTAAATAAACAAGAAAAAGAAAATGATGATAAAGTCACAATACAACATATAATATATTCAGCAGAAAAATATTCCCACTCAATGTTACTAGTTAGTGAACAAGAAAAAAATCAACCATTGGGAAGTTCTTTTAGCAGTGGAGATTCCCAGGTAGCTATAGGACAGACATTTGAAATGCGTGCACGTTCAAAATTAGCTTCTACAAATTCATTTGACATAAATTCAATGTGCAAATTTATAAAATTTGATGGAAGTGCGGTTGAACCAATAAAATATCAGGATGGAAGTGTATATAAGAAACACTATTTTAATGGTAGTATGGAATTTAAGGTTTGGTATGTAACCAAGAAAGATGGTACAAATTGGATTGATCAAAAAGAAATGAATAATGCTAACATAGAAAATATGAATATATACGAAAACATAGAAGACATACCAAATGGAGATACTTGCGTTGGAATGTTTTTTGAGTCAATAGGAGGCAATTTAGCAGTTTCATCTGGAACAAGTAATGCTATAGGGATAAGGTTTAAGGTTAAAGAAACAGCTAAAATAGGAAGTACATATGGTTTCACACAAAGAACAAAATATTGGAAAGATGAATTGAATAGAAATATATATACAATAACAAATAAAGACGTAGTATATCCGGATTTGACTTGGGATTCTAAGAATTTGCAATATGTAAAAACTGAATACGACGAAAATGGTACAATGATAGCAGGGACACATAGAGGTGGAACTGTTTATGGAAATACAATTTTAGTATTAGGTGCGGAATTAAAAGTAACAAGAAATGTGGACGAAAAATTAGAAGATGGAAAACAAAAGAGTGTATATGATATTGGAAAAAACGAATATGATGTTATATATAAAGTTTCTCCAAGTATTACAAATAATTTTTCGAACAATAAAGTAACTGGTATTAATCTAAAAATAACAGATACACTTCCAAAAGGGATTAAATATATATCGGGAAGTTGCAATTATGAAGAACCTGAAATAACAAATAACGAAGATGAAACTACCGTACTTACATGGTATAAATATAACTGTTCAATTGGAGAAGACATTGAGCCAATAACTTATAAAGCACATATTAGTGAGGAAACAGATAATGGAACACAGTTTGAAACAAAAACGGTTGTACAGGAAGTTATTGCGGAAAATGAAGTGAGTAAAATAGGAAATTCAAGAATTGAATTAAGAACAGCCAAAAACACAATACAAGTTGTGAATTTACAAAGTTATAGTTTTTACAAAACGACAGATACACCAGTAATAGAAGCAAATGGAATAGGACATTACAAGATAACAACGATAAATAAAACAGACAGCAAAATTGCAGATTTTCAATTATTAGACATTTTACCATACAATGGTGATAATAGAGGAACATCATTTAATGGAACATATATAGTAGAAAAAATTCAAATTAAACAAGTGAATTCTGAAAACAAAATAATAGATAATTCGAATTTAAATTTATATATTACAAATGATAGTAGTGTAAGAGAAAATGTAACTGCAAAAGATGAGAATTTGGGAACAGGAAGTATTTGGGAGAAAGCTTATAGTGAAAAAATAAATAAAATGATAACAGGATATGCAATAACTGGGGAATTAGGTGAAAAAGTCAAATTAGAGGTAGATATATATCTTAAGACAGATGGAAATAAATCAAAGGACGTATATAATAATTCTGCAACAGCACAAACAAATAGTTTAACAGAAGAAATGAAAACTCCTGCAGTTCAAATAAGCGTTATAAGTAGAAAGCTTGAAGGAAAAGTATGGTTTGATAAAAACAAAAATGGACTTATTGATAATGAAGAAGAGTATTTATCTGGCATAAGAGTAAGTTTAGTAAAAGCAGATGGAACAGAAAGCTTTGATGTTGACGGACAAGTAATTGGTGAACAAATAACAAATGAAAATGGATATTACAGTTTTGAAAATATGCAAAAGGGTAAATATAAAGTATTAATTAAATTAGATAATGATAAATATGAAATTACGAAAAAAGATGTGGGATCTAATGAAGAAATTAATAGCAAATTTAATTTAGATTACTTAACAGATATAATTAATAATTTTGATAGCAATGATGTGCCATCAATAACTGTAAAAAATATAAATGCTGGAATTAAATATAAAGATACATCGGTTTTAGTACATCATTATATTGAAGGAACGACTACGAAACTGAGTGATGATGTAACTATTAATGGGATGATTGATGATGAATATATTACTAATGTAGCAAATGACATTCCAGCAAATTATGAAGTAGCATTGATTCCAGATAATGCAAAAGGGTTAATGACAAAACAACAAATAGTAGTAACTTATTATTATAAATTGAAAACACCAATAATTGAAAACTTAAATATTTCTAAAGATACTACAATAGAAAAGATAACAGATATTGAGGAAAGAGTTCCATACGAAATGAATTATAAAGCTATGATAGACCAATATATAGAAAATGCACAATTAACGATAATTGATGAGCTACCTTATAAAATAAATGTAGCAAAGTCAAATTTACAAGAAGGTACATATGATCCAATTAACAGAATAATTACTTGGAAAGAAAATATAACCAATATTAATACATTTGCAAATGGGAAAAAAGAAATAGTCATTACAAAAAATATAGAATTGGTGTATGACGACATAAACGTAAATGATAATAAAGTTACAAATAAGGTAAAAGCAATACTAGAACTTGAGACACCAAATACACAAGATACTGTAGAGACAACTAAAAGCATAGATACTGAATATTTAGTTAATATAACTGTTCATAAAAATTGGATAGATAATAATGATAGTTATGGTAAGAGACCAGAAAATATTATCTTACAAATAAAAAATAAACAAACTCAAGAAATTGTACAAAGTTATAAATTACCAAAATCAGAATTATCACATATATTTACTGGACTTGCAAAATATAATGAATCTGGAGATAAAATTGAATATATTGTTGAAGAAAAAGAAGAAAAAGAGGGAGATTTATTTTACTATAGTACTCAAATTGGACAAATGCAAGATGTAGAACAAGACAATAAAGAAATTACTATAACAAATACTATAGCAAAGATTCCGTCTAAAGTAATAGTAGAATACATTGATAAATCAACTAATGAAAAATTAAATAATGATATTGTTATAGATGGATATGTAAATGATGAATATAGTACAGATAAAAAGAACATAGAATATTATAATTTCGTGGAAAGCACAAACAATACAACAGGGAATATGTCTGAGAAAACAACAGTTGTTAAATATTATTATGAAAAACAAATATTTAATTTAAAAATAGATAAATGGGTAGATAGCATAAAAATCAATGGAAATACTAAAAAAGCACAAACAATATATACAAAAAACGAAATATATAAAATTGATATTAGTAAAAAAGATATCAATAGTACAGATTTAAAGATAATATATAAAATTAGAATTTCAAATAATGGAGAAATAGATGGAAATATAAAAAGCATTAGCGAAATAATTCCTTCAGGATATAGTTTCTATCAAGAAGATAACGAAATTAAATGGACACAAGAAAATGGAATGCTTATAACTAAGTTTTTACCAGGAGAGACAATAAAACCAGGAGAATATAAAGAAATATCAATTGTTTATAGGTGGAATAATACCTTAGATAATTTTGGCATAAAGCAAAATACAGCAACAATTTTAGAAAGCGATAATCCGGCAGGATTTATGGATGCTAATAAAGAAGATGATATTTCAAATTCAAAAATACTATTTTCAGCGACAACTGGCATAGAATTAAAAAATGACATAATAATTATTGCAGGAGCATTAATTATATTAATTGGTAGTATTGGAGGAGTAATATTTAATAAAATAAAAGGAAAAAATAAGAAATAAATTTATAAAAATATTATTTTAAAAAAAAGATTGAAAGTTTTTCAGATAACTTTCAATCTTTTTCTAACTTTATTTTAGGATTTTCCTTTCTTTGACGATAAAGAATAATTTTATTTCCTATAGTTTGGACTAATGTACTATTCGTTTTTTCAGATATTTCATGCGCTAAGGACTTAACAGTTTCAGGAGCTGTTTCTAAAACCGAAATTTTTATTAACTCCCTTGCCTCTAAAGCGTCATTTAATTGGTTTATTAAATTTATAGAAATTCCAGATTTGCCAATTTGAAAAATTGGAGTAATAGTACTTGCTTGGGCTTTTAAATAAGCTCTTTGTTTGCTTGTCATTAATATACTTCCTTTCATTAAATATATTAATATTTTACAACAAAAAGGTAATAAAATCAAGATATATAAGATTGTAAATTCTATGTGAAAAAAATAAAAAAATATTGAAAGATACATATGAAAATGATAATATTTATTTTAGAAATTATTGGAAAAAATAGTAAGAGGAGGAATTAGTGTTGATTGAAGTTAAAAATGTAACCAAAAAGTATGGACATTTTGTAGCTGTGAAAGATTTAAATTTTAAGATAAACGATGGCGAAATTATTGGACTACTTGGACCGAACGGTGCAGGGAAAAGTACAACGATGAACATGATGACAGGTTTTATTGAAGCTACAGAAGGAAAAATTTTAATTAATGGAAATGATATTTCAAAAAAGAGCAAAGAAGCAAAAAAACAAATAGGTTATATGCCAGAAAGTGTACCACTATATTATGATTTGACTGTAAAGGAATTTATTAATTATATGGCAGAATTGAAATATGTTCCTAAAAAAGAAAGAAACGTGAAAATTCAAGAAGTTATTGAAAAGGTTGGACTCGAAGATGTAAAAAATAGATTGATTAAAAATTTATCTAGAGGATATAAACAAAGAGTAAGCCTAGCAGGAGCAATTGTGGGAGATCCTAAGATTTTAATATTAGATGAACCAACAGTGGGATTAGATCCAAAACAAATTGTAGAGGTAAGAGATTTAATTAAATCTTTAGGGAAAAAACATACAGTGATATTAAGTTCACACATTTTATCCGAAATTAGTCAAATTTGTGATAAGGTTATTATTATTAATAAAGGAAAAATTGTGGCTATTGATACACCAAGCAATTTAGAAAATATAGTAAATAGTAATAATAGTATTATTGTAACAGTTGAGGATAAAGAACAAAAAATGTTAAGTTTAAAGCGAAAATATCAGGAAATTTCAGATATTAAATTAATGAAAGACAATGAAGATGGTACAAAACAATATTGTATATATCCAAATGGAGAGATAGATTTAAGAAAAACATTATTTGATATTTTACCAAAAGAGAATATTACAATTTTTGAACTTAAAAAGTCAGAGGCAACATTAGAGGATGCATTCATTGATTTAATTAACAAAAATACAGAAGGAGGAGAAGATTAAAATGTGGCCAATTATAAAAAAAGAAGTAAAAAGTTACTTTTTATCTCCAGTTGCATATGTATTTATAGGATTGTTCTTAGCTATGCGGGAGTATATTTTTCTACTTAGATGTGTACATGTATTCAAGTACAAATTTTGAATATATGTTTTATTCAGCTTCAACAATATTAACATTTATTATTCCAATATTAACAATGAGAATGTTTTCAGAGGAGAGAAAAAATGGAACAGAGCAGCTATTATATACTTCTCCAAGAACTATAACATCAATTGTTCTAGGAAAATTTATTTCAGCTGTAATAGTTGTAATAATATGTGAATTATTTACATTAATGTATTTTGGAATTTTATCATATTTTGGAAAACCACACTTAGGTACTGCGGTTGTAACATTAATAGGATTTTTACTACTTGCTATGGCATATATAGCTTTTGGTATGTTTGCGTCAAGTATAACTGAAAATCAAATTATAGCAGCAGTAATTACAATGGCTGGATTTATTTTTATGTGGTTTATGCCAAGTTTTTATAATGGATTATCGCAATTTTCTCTTATGAATGTTTTTAGTACTACTTTCCCACAGGGAATAATGACATTGCAGGGGGTAACATTATTTTTATCCTTTACAGCATTATTTATAATACTAACAATTATTGTAATAAGTAGAAGAAAAAGTGTTAAATAGGAGGATAAAGCATTGAAAAAATTTATAGATTTAATAAAACAAAAATGGCTTAAAGATACATTATTTACTACTATATTAGTAATAATATTAATTGCAATTTTTATTTTTATTAATTTAGGCGTTAATAAACTAAATATAAATCCAATGGATATTACAAAAGAGAAATTATATACTTTATCTGATGAATCAAAAAGTCAAGTTAAAGATATTGACCAAGATGTTCATATTTATTTCTTTGGTTATGAAGATAGTGATTCTACAATAATTCTTGCCAAACAATACAATGAAGTAAATAAAAAAATAACGGCAGAAGCAATAAAAATAAAAGAAAGACCAGATTTATCAGAAAAATATGGAATAGAAGATGATACGTCGAAAGGTATTGTTGTTGAATCACCAAGTAGATATAAAGTGCTTACATCAAGCGATTTTGTTACATATGATACTACAACATATGAAACTATTGATATAACAGAGCAAAAGCTAACAAATGCAATAATAGATACAACGGTATCTAGAAAGCCATATATTTATTTTTTAACAGGACACAATGAGGAAGGAATAACAGATGATTTAATTACAATAAATGCGTATATACAAAATGAAATTAATGATGTTAGTTCTTTAGATTTACTACAAAGTAATATACCAGACGACTGTGATACACTTGTAATAGCAAGTCCAAGTAAAGATTTTGAAGAATTAGAAGCAAATAAAATATTGGAATATATTAATAAAGGTGGAAACATATTATGGCTTGGTCAACCAACTATAGTAGATGTAGATTTTCCAAATATGAAAAAAATAATGGATACATTTGGATTTAGTATTTCAAAAGGAATGATTGCTGAAGATGATTCAAGTAAAATAATATTACAGAATCCATTTTTTATAATTCCAAACATAACATACCATGAAATAACTAAAGACTTATCAACAGGAGCTGGAGTTGCACTTGCAGGAACAGGAAAAATAAATATTGAAAGCCAGGAAAAATTAGAAAGTTTAGGTGTTACAGTAAATACTCTAATGACCTCTAGCGATAATTCATATTATATTGAGGATTACACAGCATCTTCAATATCAAAAACAGATCAAAATGTAGGACCATTTACATTAGGAGCAGAATTTATAAAAAAAGTAACAGATAATACAAATTCAAAATTGATAGTATTTTCAAATTGTAATTTTGTAACAGATAAAACAGCAAGTGAAAATTCACAAGTAAAACTTGTAAATATATATAACAACAAAGACTTAGTTTTAAATTCAATTGCATATTTAACAGATAGAGGAGATACTATTAGAATTAGAAAAGATAAGGGGCTAGTAACATATACAGCTACACAAAAACAAGATAATATTGTTAAAATTATAATATTTGCACTTCCAATATTAATAATTATTTTTGGAATTGTAGTATGGCAAATAAGAAGAAGAAAAAAATAATTAATAGAATAAAAAACCTTCTCATACATTATATATGAGGAGGTTTTTATGAAAAATGCAAGTAAGGTAATATTTGTTATTATAGGAACAATGATAGGTGCAGGCTTTGCTTCTCGGAAAAGAAGTTTATATTTTTTTTAGACAATATGAATTATGCGGAATATTGGGATTAATTATCTCTGGTGGACTTACCGCTGTTATTATTAATAAAGTATTGCAAATATCTAACCAAAATAAAATAAATACATATAATGATTTTTTAATAGATATATTAAAAAATAAGCAATCTAAAATTAATTTAATACAGATTATAAATTATATTGTTAATATATTTTTACTAATTTCATTTTATATCATGATTGCAGGTTTTGTGAGTTTTTTCAAACAAGAATATAATTTATCGCCATATATAATTGTAATAATAACAACTCTTATGTGCTATATTATTTTAAGTAAAAATATAGAAGGAGTAATAAAAATTTCAACTATATGTGTTCCAATTATTATATTAGTAATTGTTAATATTGGAATAAAAAATTTTGAATTTGGAATTGAAAAAATAACAAGCCTCTCGTTTAATATAACATCATTAGGACATAGCATTATTAGTTCAATATTATATGCAAGTTATAACAGTATATTGTTAATTCCAGTTGTAATATCATTAAGAAAATATGTAAAAAATACTAGAAAAAATATTAGAGCTATTGGAATAACAATATTTGCAATTTTTATCACTTTAGGCATTTTGGTTTATATGATTTTATTAAAAGGTAATATTCAAATATTACAATTAGATATGCCACTTGTATATATTATAGAAACATTTGGAAAAATTTATGAATATTTATTTGGTATAGTTATTATAATTTCAATTTTTACATCTATTATTTCCTCAGGGTATAGTTTTTTAGAAAATGTCAGTTCAAATAAAAAAATATATAATATATATTTAATTTTAATTTGCATAAGTGCAATATTTGTTTCAAATATTGGATTTTCCAAGCTTGTAAATTTACTTTATCCGATATTTGGAATTTTAGGAACAATACAGATATATTATATTTTAAAAAGAAAAACATAATAATTTAATAAATATATTGAAAAAAAGTCATAAAACTGGTATAAAAATATAAAGAAAATAAAATCAAAAGAGGAAAGAGTATGAAACTTATTGAATTTAAAAAAAATATAAATGAAAAAAATTTAAATAAAAAGAAAGTAATTATTTCATTAAGTGTTTTAATGATAATTATAGTATTAGTTATTTTAATTGCGTTGTATGTAACTGATACCAATTTTAGAAATTTTATTGATACAAATATTTTTAGAAAAAATATTACAGAAAATAATACTAGTGTAATTGAAATTGAAGCAAAGAATAATCAACACTTTTATGCATATGACAGATATGTAGTTGTACTTGAGAAGAATACTTTAACCAGATACAATTCCTCTGGAAAAGAAGAAGAAAAAACAAAGTTAGAAATAAGCAATCCAGTATTTTCTTCAAATGGAAAATTCTTAGTTGTAGCAGAAAAGGATAAAAAAAGAATTTATTCTATACATGATAAAGATATTTTATGGCAAAAAGACTTAGATGGAGATATTTCGAGAATTAGTGTTAATGCTAATGGATATATATCTGTTATATTATCTGGAACAACATATAAATCGGTAATAGTAGTATTTGATAAAGATGGAAAAGAGTTATTTAGAACATATTTATCAAATACAATTGCAGTCGATACTTCAATATCAGATGATAATCAATATATGAGTTTTGCAGAGATAAATACATCTGGAACATTAATACAGTCAACCATAAAAATAGTATCTATTGAAAAAGCAAAACAAAAGCCTAATGAAGCAATAATATATACATATACTGCAGATGAAGATGCAATTGCTATTAATATTAAATATCAAAATAAAAATACATTGATTGCAATATATAATGATAAGATAGAAGCAATAAAGAATAATAAAGTAGAAGTAATAAAAAGATTAGATAATAAACAAGAAAAGGTAACTTTTTCAGATATCGAGTTGAAAAGTTATGTTTTTAGAATTTTAGAAAAATCTTCTGGATTATTTAATAGTGATACTACAGTGGAAATTACAAATACATCAAACAGCAAAGAAAGCATATATTCATTACAAGGAGTAGCTAAAAGTGTTTATTCTAATGAAGATGTTATAGCAATTAACTTGGGTTCGGAGATACATTTTGTTGGTGCAAGTAATGGATGGCTTATAAAGAAATACATGACAAGACAAGAAGCAAAAGATATTGTATTAACAAGTAAAGTTGCTGCAATAATTTATCATGATAGAGTTGAAATAATAAACCTTTAAAGGAGAAGAGTTATGGGTATAATTTTAGATATAATAATTATTGTTTTATTTATACTTTCTATATGGTTAGGATATAAAAAAGGATTAACGAAAAACCTACTTAAAATTTTTACATTTGTTTTAGCAATTATTATTTCACTTATTTTATTTAGGCCAGTGGCTAATCTTGTTATAAACCAAACTAAGATAGATGATAATATTCAAAAATCAATAGTAGAAGCATTTAATGATGAATCCAATAAAAAAGAAAACGAAAATGCAAATGAAGAAGATAATAAAAATATGCCAACTATGATATATTCCTATATAGAAGAAAAAGTAAGAACATCATCAAATGAAGTTAAAGAGGTTGTTGTAGAATCTGTTTCAAGAGAAATTGCAATTACAATTGTAAATATTATGGTATTTATAGTATTATTTATTGCATTAAGGATTATTTTAATGTTTGTAAAGTTAATTTCTAATTTAATAACAAAATTACCAGTTATAAAACAATTTGATGAGCTAGGTGGAGGAATATATGGAGCTGTTAGAGCAGGCGTTACTATTTTGATTATATTTACAATAGTGTCCGCTATTTCACCAATAATTCCTGATTCAGGAATTATAAAGGTAATAAACGAAGCTCATATTGCTAAATTCATATATGAAAATAATGTAATTATAAAAACGTTTTTATAGTAACAATTTCGAAATTTTTATATGGAGCTAGAATTTAAGATGTATGTAAGTAATTTTACAAAAAAGATAAATAAATATTGATATTTTGGGGAGATTTTGTTATACTCATGAAAAGAATATAGTAGGAGTGAGAATATTGAAGAAAAAAGAAAACACAAATGATAACGAGAAAAAGAGTGGTAATATAAATATAAAGAATAAAAAGATAAAAAAAAATAAGAAAAAAAGCACAAAAATTATAATAACAGTTTTAATAATTATACTGGTTGTAATTATTGCATTAAGCTCTTGGTTTGGATATAGAGTATATTTAAATGGTGGCAAAGAGTTTAATTTAAAGGGTGTATTAGCAACAATTGTTGGACACGATGAAACAACAGTTGAAAATTTACCGAAAATTTATTGTCTTGTTACAGGTCAAAGTCAAAACTTAACAGATACTATTATGTTATGTTCATATGATCCAAAGACACAAGAAGCGTCAATTTTATCTATACCTAGAGATACATTTGTTGGAAAGAGTAAAGCTTCAGCAAGTGCATATGATAAGATAAATGCATTATATCAGAAAAGTCCACAAAAAACTTTAGAAGCAGTTAATAAACTAACAGGACTTAATGTACAATATTATTTGAATATTGATACAGAAGCTTTAAGAAAAGTAGTAGATAGTATAGGTGGGGTATATTTTGACGTTCCAATAGATATGGATTATGATGATCCAAGTCAAAACTTATATATACACTTAAAAGCAGGATATCAATTATTAGATGGTGATAAAGCAGAACAGGTACTTAGATTTAGACATAACAATAATGGTACATCATATCCAACATCGTATGGTGATAACGATTTAGGTAGAATGAAAACACAAAGAGCATTCATCGAAGCTGTAATAAAAAAACTTGCAACACCAACAACTTTAACAAAGGTAGCAGAGCTTATAAAAGTTGCACAAGAAAATGTAACAACTAATTTGGATATTTCAAAAGCAAAGGACTATGCACCATATGCAGTAGAATTTAAAACAGAGAACTTAAAAACAAATACTTTACCTGGAAAGCCAGAATGCTTTAATAATATTTGGTTCTATACTCAGGACAAGACAGAAACTAAAAAAGTAGTTGAGGAATTATTTGGAAATGATGACAACTTAGAAGATGAAAGTAAAACACAAAGTAATACTAATTCTATTAATTCCACTAATTCAGTAAAAAATAATACAACCAACACTGTATCACAAGACCAAAAAAACAATAATAGTAAAGTAAAAATAGAAATATTAAATGGTACATCAGATAGTACAAAACTAAATACAGTAAAAACAAAATTAAAAGAAGCAGGATATAATATAACAAAAACAGGAATTACAACCAATACATCAAAAACAGCAATTATAAATAGAACTGGAAAATCTACTACTATATTAAATAATTTAAAAAATACTTTAAATAATAATGGAATTATTTCTACAGGTAAAGATAATTCAAATGTTGATATTACAATAATTATTGGAAGTGATTATAAATAAAAATAGGGGGCACATATACTAAAAATACATGTGCCCCCAAATTATAAATTTAAAATTAATTTATTTAAAATTAGTAAAATCTTTTAAAATCAAATGAATAGTTTGAATTTTGGTTATGTTTTTTATGTCTATGATTAAATATTGTAAATAAAATAATAACTATTAACAGTATTAGTAAAAAATCAAATATATATTGTATTGATAAAGAATTTAAAACATTATTATCAGCAATTAAATTTGTAGAATATTTTATTCCATCAACTTCATATTCAATTTTTCCAACAATTTCTCCACTAAGAATTGGTGCCTTTAAATTGTCATTTATTGAAATGACAGGTGTTACATCTTCGATACTAGTAAGAGTGCGAATTATTATATCGTTTTCAGGAACAATATTCAGTGTCTGTTTTTTAGAATCACTGGCACTTCCGGTATCAATTTCAATTTGTTTTAACAAAGAATCTTTTGATAAAAATTTTTTATCTTTATAATTGTTTATTGCATAATTAAATAAATTTATGCAATCTATGGCTCTTGTACTTTCATTTGAGTTCTTTTGAGTTGCGCCTAAGATAACAGCTATAAATTCATAATCATCTTTTTTCGCACTTGCAACAATACAATTTTTAGCTACAGTTGTATACCCTGTTTTTATTCCGTTAGCATATTCGTAATAATAATTATTCCCATCTTTATTTCTTAATAATTCATTAGTTGTGTTAAATTTTCTATCATCTTTTGGATATATATCAGTAGGAGGAATAGAACATGAGGTTTTACATACAAATTCTCTGAAAGTATTATTTCTCATTGCATATTTAGCAATTAATGATAAATCGTATGCTGTTGAATAATGATTCTCATTATGAACACCATTTGGATTTACAAAATGGGTATTTTCACAACCAATATCTATGGCTTTTTTATTCATTAAACTACAAAATTTATCAATAGAACCACTAATGTGTTCTGCAAGTACATTAGCTGCATCATTTGCAGAAGGTATTAATAAGCAATTTAATAATTGTTCTATTGTAAACACTTCACCGGCTTTTAAATTTGCTCTAGAATATCCGTCAGGAATTAATTCTTTAGTAATTGCTGTTTCATTAACGATTGCAGTATCATTAAGATTACAGTTTTCTATTGTCAAAATTGCTGTCATAATTTTAGTAGTACTGGCAGGATACAATTTTGTTCTAGCATTTTTTTCATATAATATTTTTCCAGAATCAGCATCAATTAAAATACAAGCAGGCGAAAGAGTTGATATTTCACTAGAATTTGCAAAGGAGGTGATAGGAAAAGCAAATAGAATTAATATGTTAGCTATAACTAAAAATTTTTTAAAATTCATTAGAAATCTCCTTAAATTTATTTAGTAATACTATATATTAATTTTATTACGTTTTCAAGACTTTATTAACTATATTTTATTAATGGTAAATATTTTTGTTGATTTTACTATTAAATAATGCATATTAACAAAAGGAGGAAGAGAAAATGGAACTAGATACAAGGAAAAAAGTAATTATTGGTGGTTTTATAGTTATTGTAATTGCAATTTTTGGTTACTTATATTTTGATTATAAATCAAGTAATAATGCTGCAGACATTACATCAGGCAAAGAAGGAGATATTGAAATTGCAGGAAAAGAGAAGAGTACCAAAGAAGATGATGATATAATTATTGTTCATATAACAGGAGCTGTTAATAATCCACGGAATTGTAAAAATAAAGGATGGGGCTAGATTATACGAGGCTGTCGAGCATGCAGGTGGAAATTTGGAAGATGCTGATTTGTCATGCATAAACTTGGCATACATATTATCAGATGGCCAAAAAATTTATATTCCTAAAAAAGGTGAAATAATTAAGAGCAAAAGCAATCAAATGGAGTATGTAAGTTCAGATTTTGGGGATAATGTACTAATAGAAGATGGAAAAGATACTGGATATGGAGGTGATAAAGTGAATATAAATACAGCAAATCAAACTGAACTTGAAACATTACCAGGAATAGGACCATCAACGGCTCAAAAAATAATTGATTATAGGAATAAAAACGGAAAATTTAATTCTATAGAAGATATACAAAATGTAAAAGGGATTGGCGATGGTAAATATGGAGAAATTAAAGATGAAATATGTGTATAGATATATTAGTTTTTTTTAATTTCATGGATGTTATTTTCTCGATCTCCATTTTAAAGAAGTTTATAAACTCATCATTTGTAAATGTTTTTATGTATAATTTTCCATTCAATACTGTTTTAACATATTGATATATTTTTCAAGTATTTTACAATTATTATATAGAAAAGAGTGTTAACAATTTTACTTGTCAACACTCAAAGGTTTTCTACAGAACACCGTATCTTACACAACAGAGCGATTTATGTTTTCATATTTAGTGTTTCTATTATTTTACTTAAATATCATTAAAACAAACTTATTCAATCCTTATATACCCACTCTTGTTCTTTTGACCAGGTACTGAATATGTAATATAAGCCCATTTTTGTCCATTATAAGTATATTCTGCAGTTATATAAACACTCTCTTCGGACGAACTTGTTAAAAATTTATTCCAAAAATCTTTTACTAGTAAAGTAATAAGTATTATATTCAAAACCAAAAACTTTTTCGAAATTTTCTTTTGACTTTATAATATTTCCATGGTCTAGAGCATATTGAATATATGTTTTTACTTGTAAAAAATCAATATTGTAATATCAACTTTTGTTTATATTTATTTACTTTCATATTAGACTTTGTTTCTAAAATAACTCCCCCTATATTTCAGAACATATAAATATTAGATAAGAAGTAATATTAAGTATAAATCAAGTACAATAAAACAGCTAACATAACACAAAACGTTTAACTGTCTATTTCAAAATGAGATATTTTAGAAAGAAACCTAATTTGTTTAGGGGGGTGTTTAAGTAAAATAAAAATTAAAAATAATTAAAATTAGTGAAAGTATTGAAAATAGAGTGATTTGGAGTTTTTGAATATTAGAATAAAATTGAAATTATTAAGAATAAAAATAGCCCGTATCTATTGATACAAGCTATTTAAAACGATTTTGTTATTGGTTGCGGGGGTAAGACTCGAACTTACGACCTTCGGGTTATGAGCCCGACGAGCTGCCAACTGCTCCACCCCGCGATATATAACACTTCTTATTATACATCTAGAGTACAAATCTTGTCAATAGATTTTGATAATTTAATGAAAATTTTTAAGTGCTGTTTCTTTTAATATTATATGCTATTTTTTCAAAATTATTACCAATAAATAATCAGAAAGGTAAGTAGTTATACGTTTATATTTTCATAATAAGAAATATAATTAACTATTAGGTATTTTTAAATTAAGCTTTTCTTTAAATTCTTCAATATATAATGTTCTTTGTATCTTTTATAATAGTTATATAAAATTTGTTTATTACATTCAACAAAGCCACCTCTTTTATTTATATTCATATATGAAATATCTCTATTTGTTAATTGGGGTATTTTTCGGAATTGTATTTATCTCTTTTTCTTGGTTATATTCAGTATCTATCTTTCTATTAATGCTAATTTGTTTTATACAACCATTTCTAGCTTGTGATTTTGTTATCTTTAATATGGTATATATATCATTACTATTAAAGTATTGCTCAAATACTTTACCTAATTCATTTTCAAACTCCTCTTTACTAAACATTGTAATATTACCTTTCTACATTTTATAACGTTATTTTATATTATGATTTTTATCTTTTCAAGTATTACTTGATAAAAATATAATATTGATAGAGTATAAGAAAGTAGTATAAGTATTAAATAATATAAATGTATAATAATAAATTAACAATATGACAAAAAATAAAAAAGGTACTTTATAATTTAAATGATTATAGATCTTTTTTTACATTAATAAACGCTAGGGAAGATAAGAAAAGAGAGAATATGAAAAAAAATGTAATAAAAATAGATCGGAAGA
>USCV01000017.1 GCA_900553225.1 uncultured Clostridium sp.
CATAATTTTTATTTTTTTACAATAGTTTTTATAAAATATATGTTTTTTGGAAAAATATTTAAAAAACATTCCTATATTTATTAATTAATCTATTAATTGTTCAAATTAGTATATCATTAAAATAAAAACTCGCGAACAATTAAGCCCGTAAGTTGATTTCAAATGGAGCTTCTAACCGGATTCGAACCGGTGACCTCTACCTTACCAAGGTAGTGCTCTACCTCCTGAGCTATAGAAGCATCTATAAAGAATGAATAGATTCATTCTTTAATAATCTATATTTTTTATTGCTTTTTTTCGTATTCTTTGAATTGCATTATCTATTGATTTAACTTGCGTATTTAACTTTTCTGCAATTTTTACATATGACTCTCCATTTAAGTATCTATGTAGTACTTGTTTTTCAAAGTCACTTAAAGATTTATCTATTGTACTTTCTAGATTTTGAAAGTATTCTTTCCTTGTAATTGTATCTAATGGATCTTCTATTAAATTAGATTTAAATATTTCCATTAAAGATCCTTCTGTATCATCATTATCATAAGCTGCTAAATTTAATGATAGATAAGAGTTTAAAGGTGAATGTTTTTGCCTATTAGATGTTTTTATTGCTGTAATTAGTTGTCTTTCAATACATAAATTTGCAAATGTTTTAAATGAATTTTGTTTATCAGGCTCAAAATTTTTTATTGCTTTAAAAAGACCAATTAAACCTTCTTGAACAATGTCGTCTTTTTCAGCACCAATAATAAAATATCTTGTAACTTTCATATTTACTAATTCTTTATATTTATAAATTAAATACTCTAAAGCCTGTTTATCACCAGATTTAATCATTCCGAATCAAATCTTCATCTGCTATTAGGTTATAATTTGTTGTAGACTCCCATAGATTACTACTTTCGCCCATTATGTTACATTTCTCCCTTCTGTTTATTGCATTTGTTCTGATGATATACTTTGTTTGTATTATAATCTAGTATTGTTTTTAATGTCAATAGAAATTTGAATAAAACTTGATGTTTTGCAGTTTTTATGTTACAATTCAGACTAAATTTTATTCAAGTTTACAAAAAATTTTAATATAAATTATAATATTTTCATATTATATAATTATTATATTTTTGAAAGGAGAGCTGAAATTTTATGTCATTTGATGGAATAGTAACTAAAGGTGTTGTCTCTGAATTAAATAAATCAATTTTAAATGGTAAAATTAATAAGGTTTTTGAACCTAATAAAAATGAAGTTATATTAGGTATATATTCAAAACGGCACAGGATATTTTCTTGATTTAGTGATAAATCCTGCTTCATATAGAGTAAATTTAAGCACACATACAAAGCCTAACCCATTTAGTGCATATAGTTTTTGTATGTTACTTAGAAAACATTTAATAGGTTCTAAAATTGTTAAAATAGAAAGTCTTGGGTTAGAACGAATTATTTTTATGGAACTTGAAGGTTATAATGAATTAAACGATTTAACACATAAAAAATTAATTATAGAACTTATGGGTAAACACAGTAATATAATTTTAGTAAATGAAAATAATAGAATAATAGATAGTTTAAGACATTTAGATATTAGCTCAAATTCTTATAGAAATATTATGCCTGCATATGAATATGAAATGCTTCCATGTAATAAATTTGATTTTCATACTATACAAAATGCTGAAAAGTTTTATGAGATTTTAGAATCTTCTGGCAAAGAATCTATTCAAGATGCTATTTGTTTAAAATTTAACGGTATTAGTAAATTATTTGTTGAAAAAGCAATTCAGTACTTGGGAATTGATTTATCTATAAATAAATCAAATTGTACAAAGCTTCATTCATATATTAGTAATATTTTAAATAATCTTGGTACTTCAAATGTAATTCCCACTAAGTTTCAGAATGATTATTGTTTAGCTTTGCAAAATGAAACATGCCCTAATACTTCTGAATTACAAATTAATAAATTTATTGATGACTTCTATTTTTCAAAAGAGAATGATCTTATTTTTTCAGAGTATCGAAAAAATTTATCTAAACTTGTGCTGTATACTTTAAAAAAAGTTAATCAAAAATTAATAAATATTAATAGAAAGCTTACCGAATGCGATAATATGGATATTTATAAGCTTTACGGAGAATTGTTAACAGCAAATTTATATAGAATAGAAAACGAAAATTTGGAAAAAATTAGTCTTCCAAATTATTATAATAACAATGAATTAATTGAAATTCCTTTGGATAAGAGGTTTTCTCCTTCTGATAATGCTAAAAACTATTTTAAAAAATATAGAAAGCTAAAAAATGCACTTGCAATTGTTACAATTCAAAAATCTGAAACAAAAGAAGAACTGAATTATATTGAAAGCATTATTTACGAATTAGATACAGCCAAAGATGTTAACGATATTAATGAAATTTATAGTGAAATTTCTGATAGTGAACTTTTTTATAATATCAAACAAAATTCTAAGACAAAAATTAAAAAGCCTATATCTTCAAAAAAATATATAAATATTGGAGAACCTATTAGTACTACCATAAATCATTTTCAAGTCTATATAGGAAAAAATAATAAACAAAATGATTATTTAACCACAAAGCTTGCTAAAAAAACAGATTTATGGTTTCATACAAAAGATATCCACGGAAGCCATGTTATCTTAAAAATTGATAGTAAATTTCCAAGCCCAGAAATAATAGAAAAATGTGCTCGGACTTGCAGCTTATTATTCAAAAGCTAAGCTTTCATCAAACGTTCCAGTTGATTACACATTTGTTAAATACGTAAAAAAACCACATGGTGCTAAACCTGGTATGGTAATCTATACTCATCAAAAAACATTATATGTAAATCCTAATGGACTATAATTTTTAAATTTTCACGTAAAAAACACAGGAATACTTTATAAATATAGTTTTAAATATAAAGTTTTCCTGTGTAAATATTATTTTAATTCATAATATTTTCATTCTTCTGGATTTAATATTTTTAATATATCTTCATCTTTTTTTAATTCATCACTGATGTAGCTTAAAGATTTTTTATTTTGCATCAAGCTTTGAATTGCAACATCTTTATCATTTCTAAGCTCCTTGCTTGCATATTTTAATATAATAGCTTTATTTTTAACTGCTTCTAATACTACTTCTTTATCTGCTCTTAGCTTTTGGCTTGCATAATACAAAATTTGTCCATCATTTTTTACTGCCTTTAATATAACTTCTTTGTCATCTTTTAATCTATCACTTGCATAACATGCAACCCATCCTAATTTATCTACTGCCTGCAATAAAATATCTTTATCATCTTTTAGCCTATCACTTGCAAATTCAAGTGCACACCCATCTTGTTTAACAGCTTCTAATACTACTTCTTTATCATCTTGTAAATCTCCGACTAGCCCATTCTAATGCAACTCCTTTTTGCTTAACTGCATCTAAAACTATTTGTTTATTAGAATTATTCTGTTTTACTTGCTCTGTTACATCCATATATAAATTCAACCTCTTTTTGTTTAAAAATTAACTTCATTGTTACTAATTTTATATTCAACATCAGTCATAAAAGGAAACATTTCTTTTACCCTTCTATGTGTAATAACTGCATGTCTTGGTTGAGGATTCTTTGGATCCTCTGTTAGCAATTTTTGTGTATAGCAGTTTTCACTTGTTTTAAATATTAAGTATCTATTTCTAACATATGTGAAATAAATTTGATATCCATCATCTAAATTCTTCTCCATTTGTTTAAATGTAAATTCTGAATCCATTTTTTGTTTTTGTATGATAAGTTTTATACTTTAAACAATCATACATCTCCTTTCTTTATTTAAAGAATTAATCATCTTTATTTATCATTTTTTCAAATTCATCTTCAGAAATAACTTGAACTCCCAGATTTTGAGCTTTTATTAATTTGCTTCCAGCATCTCTTCCAGCTAAAACGTAAGTAGTTTTTTTAGAAACAGAACTTGAAGTTTTACCACCATATTTTTCAATTATATCTTGTGCTTGTTCTCTTGTATACTTTTCTAAAGAACCTGTTAATACAAAAGTTTTTCCTTCGAAGCGACTATCTCCCTCATCTTCTTGAATTGTTTTTGTATTTACATTAGCCTGTTTCAATTTATTTATTAAATCAATAGTTTGCTCTTGTCTAAAGAATTCATAGATACTCTTAGCTGTTATTTCACCCACATCATTTTGACTTGCTAATTCATCTATGCTTGCATTCATCAAATTATCTAAATCTTTATATACCTTTGCTAAACTTTTTGCTCCTTTTACTCCTACATGACGTATTCCTAAAGCAGTTATTAATTTAAACAAATCCCTTGTTTTACTCTTTTCTATTGATTCCATTAAGTTACTTGCAAATTTTTTACCATTTTTTTTCAAAGATGCTATATCCTGATTTTTTAATGTATATAAATCTGCAATATTGTGAATTAAACCTTTTTGTAACATCTGCTCTATTATGCTATATCCTAGTCCATCAATTTCCATACCTTCTTTTGAGGCAAAATGAACTATATTTCTTAGAGCTTTTGCACTACATTCAATTCCAATACAACGTTTTATAGCTTCTCCTTCTTCTCTTATTGCTGGTCCACCACAGACAGGACAAGTATCTGGCATTTTAAATTCTTTTTCATTACCTGTTCTTTTTTCTTTTTTTACTTCAACAACTTCTGGAATAACATCTCCTGCTTTTTGTATAACAACAGTATCTCCGATTTTTAAATCTTTTTCTTTAATAAAATCTTCATTATGAAGTGTTGTTTTTGAAATAGTTGAGCCAGCAACTTTAACAGGTTCTAAAATTGCCATGGGAGTTATTGCTCCGGTTCTTCCAACTTGACAAATAATATCTTTTAAAATTGTTTCTTTTTGTTCTGGAGGATATTTATATGCAATTGCCCAACGAGGAACTTTATATGTAGTTCCTAGCTTTTCTCTATTTTTCAAATTATCTACTTTAATAACTGCTCCATCAATTCCAAACTTTAATTTTTCTCTATCTTCGCCTATTTTTTTAATAGCCTTAATTGCTTCATCAATATTTTTACAAAAAACTCTAACAGGATTTACATTAAATCCTAACTTTTCTAGGTATTCCAATTGTTCGTAATGAGAATTAAACTTATTATTTTCAAGTTTTTGAACATTAAAAATGAAAATATCTAATGGTCTTTTTTTGGTAATATTTGAGTCCAATTGTCTAAGTGACCCAGCCGCCGCATTTCTTGCATTCGCAAATAAACTCTCTCCGAAGTACCTCACGTTCTTGATTTAACTTTTCAAACTCAGCTGTTCCAATAAAAACCTCACCACGTACAGTAATTGTAATATTATCTTTTAATTTTCTTGGAATATTTTTTATTGTTTTTAGATTGTCTGTAACATCTTCTCCAATAAGTCCATTGCCTCTTGTTGCACCTCTTATAAATTCACCATTTACATATTCTAAAGCTACAGATAATCCATCTATTTTGGTTTCTACCACATAATTAACATCTTGCACTTCCAATTGTTTCTTTACTCTTAAGTCAAATTCTATAAGTTCCTCAAAAGAGAAAACATCTTGAAGACTTTGAAGAGGAACTTCATGTGTAATCTGAGCAAATCCTTCTTTTACATGTCCCCCAACTTTTTGAGTTAATGAATCTTTTGTTATTAATTCTGGGAACTGTTTTTCTAATTTTTTTAATTGATTCATCATCATGTCATATTCATAATCTGAAATTTCAGGTTTATCGTCATCATAATATTTTTTTGCGTAATATTCTAATTTTTCTCTTAAAGTTGTAATTTCTTGTTTTGCTTGCTCAATATCCATTTTTTATTTCACCTTTCAACATTTATTTATCTTTAAGTAATTCTTTTCCATCTTTTACATAGTCAATACCAGAAGCAATTGTTGCAACTACAGATATACTCATCATAATTGTAACAAATAAGTTTATAATGAATTCATATGTACTTAAACTTTTTGTAAAAATTGCACCAAATGCATTTGTATCTATTAATGCAACTATAAGCGCCAACATTTGTGTTACAGTTTTCAATTTTCCCCATATTGATGCTGCAATAACTTTTCCTTCATTTTGTACAGCAACTAATCTATATCCTGATACAATAAATTCTCTAAATAAAACAATAATAGGAATCCATGCTGGTAATCTACCATCTTCAACTAACATAATCATAGCTGAAATAACTAAAATCTTATCTGCAATTGGATCTAGAAATTTTCCAAATGTTGTTATTTGGTTTTTTGAACGTGCAATATGTCCATCCAATTTATCTGTAATAGATGCAATAATAAAAATTATGTCTATAATTATCCATGTTACTGGAATTCCTAAAAATGTAGCATCTATATTAAGAAAAGGAATGATAACCATTATAGGTACGAGTATTATTCTAAATAGAGTTAATTTATTTGCTAAATTCATTTTGCCCTCCTAAAATTAATTTTTAAAATATTATATACAATCAAAAGTCAAAAATCAAGGAAAAGGGTAGGTTCCGTTTTAATGATTTATTGTATTATTATTCTCAGTATTTTTTTGTGTATTATTATCTTTTATTATTTCATTCTTTTTTTCTTGTTCTTCTTTTTTTACAACTTCTAATTTGTCAATTAATTCTTGCAATTTTTTTACATCTTTTCCCATCATTTCCCAATCACTTGAATTTGTGGAAGTTTCAAGGTTTTTATTTGCTTTTATAATTGCACTTATTAAATCTTCTATATTATCAGTATTTTCTACTTCAATATCTACTGCATATTGTGATACTAAATTGCTTAAGGCGTCTTTTAAGTTATCACCAATTGCAAGTTTGTTTCCAGATGCTACTACAATTTTCTTTAATGTTGGCAACGCTGTATCTCCTTCATTTAATGATTGTTGATAAATCGCCTCCACATAAAGTAAAGTATCATTAATTGGAACTACAATCATATTTTTTGTTATTTTTGTTCCATTAACATTTAATGCTCCTATCTGTTTTGAAATAGTTTCATCTTGCTCTATTTGTGTATCCAATTGCATTGGTCCTAATATATTACTATCTGCTGAGAATTTATATAGTGTTAATTTTGAAGTTCCTTTTTCATCACATGTTCCAACTAGGTAAGAATTAATATTTTGTTTTCCGTATGGTGTGTATGGAATAACTAATCCTAAATCTGGAACTTCATTATCTACCGTTTTTACCATTGTATAATACGCTTGTAATTTCGTTCCTTTTTTTGTTAATACTTTCCCTGTATTATAATTTGCTGTATCCCAAATATCATCGCTACGATACAATACATCTGGCTTAATGTTATGATATCTTGTAAGCATTTGTGCTTGGATATTATACAAATATTCTGGATATATAAAATGACTACTTATATCTTCTGGTATCTCTTCTTCAGTAAATAAATTATTGTAAATTTTCTTATATGCAATTATAATAGGGTCATTTTTATCCGTAATATAGAATTTAATAGTTCCATCATAACTGTCGATTAATACTTTTACAGAATTTCTAATATAATTAATTTCCTTCTTATTAACTGAATTAGCATTAATAGTTGTTCTTTGTGAATACGGATATTCATTTGATGTAGTATATGCATCTAAAACCCAAATCATCTTTCCTTCAGAATTAACAACCAAATAAGGATTTTCATCATATGTTAAATATGGCATTATTTTTTTAGCACGCTCTATGATGTTTCTATTTGTTAATATCTTGCTATTTTTTGTAACACTACTAGAAAGTGCTAATTTTATATCTCCTTCTTTTATTGATAAAATCAATCTATCTATAAGATTTAATTGTAAACCTGCCTGTCCATCATAAACATTTTCTTTGTTTTCTATTACATTTGCATCTAATATTGGATAATCGAATTCTTTTTTATTATTACTATTTGTTACCACTGTATCATTAGTTTCTAGTCCGAAATAAATTCTTGGCTCAGTTATTTTTACCGCTTCATTTGTTTTATGAAAACTTTTTTGTATATGCTCTAAATTGCCATTTGTATCTGCTGATGAGGCAGACGTAATAATTGCACCATATCCATGTGTATATTCATATGTTTTATTATTATATGTTCCATTACTACTAGCGATCTCTCTTGGTGATACATATACAAGCTTATCTTTACCATTTATTTTGTATTTTGCAACTTGTGTATTATGATACACATAATATCCTTTACTTGTTTGTGATGCTTGTAAATCCTTTAACACAATATCCTTATTTATAATTGCAAGATTTGCAAGAAGATCAGAATTGTTTTCTATCTTATCTTTAGTTATAGTACCACCATTGTCTGTATATATTTCTTCTGCATTAATTCCATAAGCATTTCTGGTATAATCAATGTTATATTGAATATATTTTTTTTCTTTATCAAGCTCACTTGAATTTACAAAAATAATATTAAATCCAATCATAACTATAAGAAATGCAAGTAAATATGAAGGTACAATTATAATTGATATTAGAGTTTTTTTAGTTTTTCCGTTCTTAAATGCCTTTATTGCTAAGAAAACTGATATTATTATTACAATAGCTAAAATTCTATATCCCCATAATTTTATAGTTGCTTCTGTAAGTCCTGCACCAACAAGATAATAATTTGATGTATCTTCTTTTATTGATATAAAGTTCTGTAATCCTACGTTTTGCGTATTCATATACACTAAACCTGCAATTAACAGTGCTGCAAGCATAATATTAGTAGTTAACTGCTTTATAATATTGCTACTTTTTATTGTTTTTCTATCAATACCATCAAAAAGCACATTAAATGTAATTATATAATAAAGGGCTGAATATACAGTAAGTGCAATTACAGCTATTAGTAAATACCAAATAATAAGTTCGATAAATGGCTTTTGAAACATAAAATAACCTATATCGTACCCCAATATTGGATCATAACTACCAAATAGCGTACTATTAAAGCACAAAAGTGCCTTATTTAAAATCATTTTTGAAGTAAACGCACTAATTATTATTGCAAATATAAATGCAATTGACTTGTTTGGTAATTTAACCATTTCCTTTTTTTCTTCTTTAAAAAATGGAATTAGATTATGATTTATCTTTCTATTTGTAAGATAAATCATAAAATATACAATGCTAAAATTAATAGCCAATGTTAAAGATAAATATTTAACATTTTGCCAAAATAGATTAATATAATTTTCCCCAATTTCTAAAGTCTCCAAATATGAACCGCGGAACATTACATAAGCTACTATTAATGTAATTATTCCAGAAATTAATACGATTGTATTTCTTCTTTTATTTGTTTTTTTTGGTATTTTTTTATTGTCTCCGAATGTCTTTTCTTATATCATTTTGTTCCATTTTTATCACAAACCTTTCTTTTAAATAATTGCATTTACAAAGTCTGCACTTTTAAATTCTTCCATATCATCTATTTGTTCCCCTATTCCTATATATTTTATAGGAATATTATTTTCAGAAACTATTCCAATTACAGCTCCACCTTTTGCTGTTCCATCTAGCTTTGTCAAAACCAAACCATTAATGTCAACTGCTTCCTTAAATGCTTTAACTTGCATAATTGCATTTTGACCTGTTGTTGCATCTAAAACCATTAAAACCTCTTTTGAAGAGTTCGGAAGTTCCTTATCTATTACTTTTTTTATTTTTATCAATTCATCCATCAAATATTTCTTATTATGTAATCTTCCTGCAGTATCACAAATCAAAACATCTGCATTTTCCTGCTTTGTTTGTTTTATTGCATCAAATACAACTGAAGCTGGATCTGCACCTTCTTGTTTTTTTACTATAATGCATCCTGCTCTATCTGCCCAAATTTCTAACTGTTCAACTGCTGCTGCACGGAATGTATCTGCTGCTGCAATAACTACCTTTTTTCCTTGTTTTTTTAATACATTTGCAATTTTTCCAATCGATGTTGTCTTTCCGGACACCATTTACACCCACAACTAGAATTACAGAAGGCTTTGTATCTAAATGCATTATACAATCTGGCTCATCTAAAATTTTCTTTATTTCTTCTTTCAAAGCTTCTTTTACTTTTTCTTCTTCTTCAATTTTTTCTAATTTAATTCTTTTTCTTAAAGCTTCAATAATTCTTATAGAAGTTTCTACTCCAACATCTGACATGATAAGTGCCTCTTCAAGCTCTTCTAATAATTCTTCATCTACTTTTCTAAAATTACTAAATACATTATTTATCTTTTCGTTAAAAGATTCCTTTGTCTTACTAAGACCCTCTTTTAATTTACTAAAAAATCCCATACTTTTCCTCCATAAACTTTTTTAACGCTTTTAGTATAGCATACTTTTTTTAAAATGTGTAGCTTGTTTAAAATTTTTTATAAATATCAAATAGACCTGTCCCCATTGACACTATTGTAATTTTGTTATAATTATTTTAAAGGAGGAAAAAAAGGAGATAAAAATAAGTGATAATTAATTATATTTTTATTTATAATTTAATATAGAAATAGTGAGTGGACAATAAATCAATTATTATCCACCCACTATTTAGTTTCTTGACCGTCATATATAATAAATCTGCTCACTTTGTCAGTTTATTCAAAGTTCTCCAATTCGATAAATGACACACCATCTTTTACTGCAATACCGCCATATAACTTTTCATTAAATCTTCCTTTATCTATGTAATGCCTAATCATATATTTTGCTGTATGTGGCATATCTAATTTTAATATCTCATCAAATTTAAACAATTTTAAATTTCCCTCATTACTTTTTATTACTTTATTTTTATTTACTAATTTAGCAAAAAAATAATAATTTTGCCTTATTTCATCTTTTTTATGTCGTAGTGTCACATATCTCAATTTTAAATCTACTATATCATCTACTGATAAATTTGTTTCTTCATTTAGTTCCCTTAATATACATGCTCTTGCGTTATTAAGTTCCTCATTTTAGAAGTGTCCTCCCGCAGTTCCTATATATGAATCTTTTATTGCTTTTGATCCTATTCTATATAGTAATAGCAAATTATTGTTATTATCGCTTAAATATATTGATGTCATATTTCTTAATTTACCATCCATTTATATTCTCCTAATATTGATAATATATTTTTATCAGTTTACAAGTACTTTATGGAGCTACTGGGGAGAATCGAACTCCCGACCCCCAGGTTACGAATCTGGTGCTCTACCAACTGAGCTACAATAGCATTTTTGTAATTTTTATTTATTATTATCAAGATATATTTAATTTATTCTCTGGAATGATTAAATACAAATTACTTAATCATTCCAGAAATATTAAAATTATTATTTAATAAATACTATTTTGAATGTTTTCCCTTTCTTCTAGCTTTTTTATCTTCATCTGAAAAATCCACTTCTTTTTCTACATCATATAGCTTGGTACTTTTTATCTCATCTGAAGAATTCTCCTCTACTATTTTTTCTTCACTTTCTTTTATCTCTTGCTTTGTATTATCATCTTGGCTTTTAATTCCATATAGATCATCTGAAATATCATCACTATAATTAAATCCTATATCTGCATCTTCGTTATCAGATTTTTTTCTTCTTTTAACAATCATAAATATAATAATTAAAATCGCAAATATAAGCATTCCTATTCCAGTAAAGAGCAATATATTTCCTTTTTGTGTTTTTTTATTTGTTCCAGTTATTGAAGTATTTTCTAATTTATTAACCAAAATCTGATATGTTACATTTTCTTTATCATCCTTTGATTTAACTATTACAGTAATTACATTTTCGCCTATAACCAAATTATCATTTCCAATAATCTCAATAATAGCATCTTCCTGGTTTGCTACTGCTTTAACATCAAGGTTAGTTAAATTAGAAGTTCCATTTAAAGTAGCAGTATATTTGTAAATATCTGGGTTAAATGTTTCATTTAAATTTATACCATTTATTTCTAATTTTTGCAACTTTAATGCTGTCTTTTTCTGTTTTGTAACGATAATTGTATATGTTCTTGCAGTTCCATCTTCCGCTGTAACTACTATTTTTACTGTATTATCTCCTTCTTGTAAATTTTCGTTTCCAGAAATAGAAACTTTTGCCTTTTCATCTTCTGCTTCTGCATTTATTTTTAAAGAAGTTACATCTTGTTCTACAGTTAGAGTATAATTGGTTGTGTCTTTGTTAAACTCTGGATCTAGTCCGGCTGGTTCAACTGCCAAACTTTTAAGAGCTTTATTGGTTGATTTTTCTTCTTTTGGTTTCGTTGTTGTTAAATAATTTGAATTAATATACGCCGTTTTTCCATTAAATGTTACTTTACTCCATCCATTACTTCCCACTCCAATTCTTGTAACTGAGTCTCCTTTTTTTAGTGAGCCAACTGAAGAACTTGAAGTACTATAACTGCTTCTTACATTTACATCTCCAGTTGCATATACTGTTTGATTTGTTTTTGTAAAACTTGGTTCTTTAGATTCCTCTGTAGTAGATTTTGTTGTATTGCTATTATTTTTTTCTGATACTTTAACAGTCACAGAACTTGATATGTTTTTTGATGAACCATTTGCATCTGTTATATCTCCAGATAGAGATACTGTATAAGTACCTGGATTAGATGTATTTAATTTATACGATTTACTAGTTGATTTATTTGTAACATCCATATCAACACCAACTATTGAATCTGAAATTCCTGAACCAGCTACTTTTAAATTCCATGTTGCAGCACTAATAGATACATTTATACTTACATTGTCTCCTGCCTTAACATTTGTACTACTTGCAGAAATACCTGCAGTTGCGGCATTACTAGTCGATTTATTTAAAAGTAATAAAACTCCTGCAAAAAATATTATCATAATTATTTTATAACGTATTTTTTTCATTTTTTTCCTCCGTTTTTTATTAATGTTGTTTTAAATACACAATAATTGCATATAAATCACTTGAATTTACTTTGCCATCTTTATTAACATCATAAATTTTATTGTATTGATCTGGTGTCTCTTTTAGAAATTTTATTACATAATACAGATCAGTTGAGTTAACATTTCCGTTTCCATCTACATCACACTCATTTGACTTTTCATCACTTTTATTGTCTACAATCTCTATAAAACTTCCTTGACTATTTCCTCTTGCTATATATCCTTCTACACCACTATTTGTAACTATTTTATCCCATATAAGTCCATTTGCATTTGATACATTTTGTTCTATTCTATTTGCTGTATCGCCGTAATTTAGTAGTGTTAGAACATTTGCATCTGTTCCTGGATTTTCCCTTACATATAATCCAGCACTTGTTATTACTTTTATTGTTTCATTGTTTCCAGTATTATTAGAATCTCCTCCTATATCATCCAAGAAACAACTTGCTAAATATCCTTGTCTTCCATCTGCTAGTTTTACTCTATTCCAATCATATCCATCTAATCCATCATATTGTCCTTTTTCTATTCTTGTTACTATTTGTCCTTTTGTAAGTGTGGTAATAATAGATGTATTATTTGTTCCAGGACCATTTCTTAAATTAACAGATGTATTGGCAACAACGTTTTCATTGCAATTTGTAATATCTTCAATTTGTTCAATATATTTACTCGCAACATATCCCTTTCTTCCATCTGATAATACTACTTTGTCCCAGTAATATCCATTTTCTTCTACATTAGCCTTCTCTATTCTTAATAAAGTTGTATTTGTTCCTAATGTAACTATAATATTAGAATCTGTACTTTTATATTCACGAATGTTAACTTCGGTTCCTGTTACTTTAACGTTTTGTGTAACAATTCCTTGTGTTCCAGGTACTGGACATTTATCTTGTGGCATATTCTCATAAACTGGAATTACAAAACTTATACTGTTGTTGAAAACTCCTATATTTCTGTATATATTTTTTACATTCATTGATTCTGTATATGCTGCTGATAAATTTTGCATATACTGATGATAATATAAACTTCCATCACTATCATCTATATCAAATTTTTGAAGATAAAGTGTATTTTGTCCTTTACCAATATATTGTGACTTTAAAAAATCTATTCCACCTATAATTGATTTTGCTAATGTGTTCCATCCTTTATTTTTTGCATATTGTGTTGCATTTGCAATAATTTGAGAAGAGGAATTTCCTGTAGCGCCAACATTAAATACATTATAGTATCCTTGGTTTCCTCTACTCATTGTTGAACCATTTCTTCCTTGTTCTTGAAGTAATCTTGAAACTACTTGATATGGGTTTATGTTTACATTTTGACATGCTTGTAACATTGCTTCTGCATTTTCTTGTCCTGCTAAAAATGTTCCATTTGTCATTTTCATAATTCCGTTTGTATTATGTATAGATGAATTGAATACTGATTCTTCAAATTGAAAAATATCATCATCATTTAAAAAATTTCTTGGGTCCATGTAATATGATACCGCCGCTTCTGATGCACATCTCCATGTTCCATTATCATATTTCTTATCATTACATGTAGAGCAAATCCAATCTCCTGTTTTGTTAGATGGTACTAGATTTCTTCCATGCCAAGCTAATGTTTCATTTTTTATTACTTGGTTCCAATCTAGTCCTGTATACAAAATTACAAAATTCCAATTTGGATGAGCTTGTCTTAATTTATTAATTAATTCTGTATATCTTGGATAATTGTTTAATCTTGCAGATATATTTTGTCTTTCCTGCCCTGCAAAAACATATTTTGTACTTAAACTACCTAAAATTAAATATATTATTAAAGTAAAAACAATAATAAATACTATCATTTTTCTTGATTTTTCTAGCCCTTTCATAAAAACATTTTTATTAAACATTTTTATCCTCCTCTTTTGCTATTATTTTTACGATACAAGTATATCATTCTTGTTTTTTTTCGTCAATTAAAATCGAAAAAAAAGAAACGCTTGAATTCTTACGTTCCTTTTTTACTATTTAATTATAGTAATATGATGTGCTTTTAATTTTAAGTAATATATCTAATGAAAATTTGTAATTTTATTTATTGTCTTCTATGAGAAATAAAGTTTTTATGTTTTTATTAGATTAAACATTACTAGCAACCTCTTTGACATCCACATCCGAAGTTTGTAAAGAGTAGTAAAAATATTATTATAAAAAATAGTATTTCTGTATTGTCTCCGCAACAACCACCAAATATTCCATTTAAAAATCCACCATTATTATTGTTGTTACAACCACATCCGCAATTTCTTCCTTCTTCTGGCATACTTTTCCCTCCTTTTTTATTTTATACGATATAATATGCAAATTTATTTTTTTGTGTTACAATATATAAAAATGTATGTAAGGAGGAAAGTATAATATAAGTTATACTAAATTTTATATGAGAAAACCAGAATTATTATCACCTGCAGGTGATTTTGAATGTTTAAAAGCTGCTGTACAAAATGGAGCAAATAGTGTTTATTTTGGTTCAACTTTATTTAGTGCACGTGCATCTGCTGGTAATTTTGATAATGAACAATTAAAAAATGCAATACAATATTGTAAATTAAGAAATGTAAAAACAAATTTAACACTAAATATACTAATTAAAAATGATGAATTTGAAGATGCAGTAAAACTTGCTAAATATGCTTATGAATGTGGTATAGACGCAATTATTGTTCAAGATTTAGGTCTTGCTAGATTTTTAATTAAAAATATACCAGACTTGCCAATTCATGCAAGCACTCAAATGACTGCTCATAATTTAGATGGGGTTCTTGAATTAGAGAAGATAGGTTTTAAGAGAGTTGTTTTGTCTCGAGAACTTTCTATAGATGAAATTGAATACATTTGTAATAATTCAAATGTAGAAATTGAAGTATTTGTACATGGTGCATTGTGTATTTCTTACTCTGGCGAATGCCTTGCCTCTAGTTTTATTGGTGGACGTTCTGGGAACCGTGGAAGATGTGCTCAAACTTGTAGACTTCCATATACATTAATTAAAAGTAACAATAAAATTGAAACAAAATTAGATACTGGCTATTTGCTTAGTACAAAGGATTTATGTTCATTAGAACTTTTGCCAAGGTTAATAAAAGCTGGTGTTACTTGCTTTAAAATTGAAGGTAGAATGAAACCTCCAAAATATGTTGCAACTGTAACTAGAATTTACAGAAAATATATAGATATGGTAGAAAGTAATTGTCAGTTTTTAGTTTCAGAAAAGGATAAAAAAGACTTGCTTCAAGTATTTAACAGAGGCGGATTTTCTTTAGGTCACTTAAAGAGTAGTGGAAATCGTTCTTTAATATATCCTTCTAAACCAAATAATATGGGACTATTTTTGGGAACAATTTCTGATTTTAATTTAAACAAAGGTCATATTACTCTAAATTTACAAGAGGAAATAGCTATTGGTGATACAATTAGTATAGAATCCGAAAATGGTACATATACAATATCTGAAATTATAAGTAATAAAAAAACATTGTTTTCGGCAAGAGCAAATGAAAAGGTTACTTTGGGAAGAATGAAGGGGAAATTTAAAAATGGTCTAAAGGTTTTTAAAATGTCTAGTAAAGAACAAGATACTTTCGCTCAAACATCATATCTAAATATAGAAAATAAAAAAATACCACTAAAATGTGATATCCAAATACACCTAAATAAGCCTGTGAAAATGCACATTTCTTGTATTAACTTTGAAGACAGTTTTTATAATGATATAAATTTTGATATTACAACTGATATAATACCTCAAAAGGCTCTAAATACTCCTATTACAGAAGATAGAATAAAAAGTCAGATTATGAAAACAAATAACACTCCTTATGAGTTTAAAAATATTGCAATACATCTAGATGATAATTTATATATTCCTCATATTTCTGATATTAATAAACTCAGAAGAGATGCATTGGCAAAACTTGAAAATATTATCATTTCAAAATATTGCAAAAAGGAAGTAAATTTAAACAATTTATCTGTTGTTCAAACAAAAAACGATAACTTTACTAATAAATATTCAATATTACTAAACAACCTAAACATAGGTGATAATTATTCATTATTACAAAATATAGATAGAGTCTACATTCCTTTAAAGTTTTTTTTAAATTCAAATTATAAGGAAATTTTAATAAATATTTCTAAATCATTTGAATTGTATATTTACTTGCCAACCATTATGCGTGATAATTATAAAAAATTGCTAAATTTAAATATAGAAAAAATTCTTAATACCTATAAAGTTAAAGGTTTTGTTATATCTAATCTGGGGAATTTAGAAATGTTAAATAAATATATCACTCAATACGACTTTATTGCAAACTATACCCTAAATGTGTTTAATGATATAACTACAAATGAATTAATAAACCTAGGAATTAGCACTATAACGTTATCTCCAGAACTAAATGAAAGTGATTTTAATAACTTTACAAAAAGTTATCAAACAGAACTTATTGTATATAGTAATATTCCAGTTATGAATATGAATTACTGTCTTCTAGGTAAAAGTAATAAATGCCTAAAAGAATGTTCTCATCCATGTAGCAGTAATAATAAATTTTATTTATTAGATAGATTAGGATATAAATTTGAAGTTGTTCCTGATAGTATAGATGGTATTCAAACTATTTATAATAGTAAAATACTTTCGATTAATCCTCCAGAAACTTCACTATGTAATTTTAGATTAGATTTTTTGAATGAAACTGTTTCTCAAATTAATGAAATTGTTAAATCGATTAAAAGTGGATGCAAATTAGAAGGTTCTAATTTTACAAATGGTAATTGGCATAGAGAAGTCTAAATTTAATGTTTATATTAAAATAGAGATATCAGTATTTCAAAACTGATGTCTCTATTTTGTAATTTTTTATTTAATGATAAAACCTAAAATTAATGTTTAGCACTTAATTTAATTAATAAATCCATATTATCATCTTTTGCTGCTTTATTTTTTCTGATTTTTCCACACTTTTTGCATTTAAAAATAATAACATACCCTTTTTTAGAGTCAACTTCTAAGCCAATCGGCTCTAATATTCCATGGCAATTTTCTTCTCTATCTCCTGGATTAATATCTAAGTGCTTAGAGTGTAGGCAGTATGGGCAATGATTTCTACATGAATACCCCAACTTTCCTACTTTTTTACCACAATTTTCACAAATGAATTCTTCATCAATTTCAGTAAATTTACTTTTCATATTTACCTTAAAATCCTCTCGTTTTAATTTTTATTTCTTAATTTTCATCAAATATTATTTTATTTTTTCTTAATCTTCTTCAAATAAACTTCCACCAATAAATTCTCTAAGTAATGAATTTCGTGGTACATATTCCCCTGGAATTGGTTTAAAGTATTTTAACATTCCAATTAATCTTTTAGCTTCTGAATACTCTGGATGTGAAGAATCTATTTCTTCTAATAGTGGAATAGCATAATCTTTTAGTACTGAAAGTTCATATATTAAAGATGAGTTAAACATACTATCTGCTTCTTCTTGATATGGAAATATATTTTTTTCCTCTCCTCTATTTACAGAATCCCACATTTTTAATGTATGAAGTGCACTATAACTTCTAAATTGATTATCTCTTACTATTCTTCTAATTAGTCTTGTATCTGTCGTAGAAATTCTATTATAGTTATCCATATTTAATACTGTAAGAGCACTTATATATACTTTGTATTTTTGTTCTTTTGGAATAAGCATAGTAAGATTATCATTTAAACAATGAATTCCTTCAATTACTAAAATTTCGTCTTCATTTAATTTCATTGTATTTCCTCTATAGATTTTAGTTCCATGTTCAAAATCAAATGTAGGAACTTTTATTTCTTCTCCTCTTAAAAGTCTTAATAAATGGTCATTAAATAATTTAATATCAATTGCTTCTATACATTCAAAATCATAATTTCCAAATTCATCTTTTGGATTATTTTGTCTTTCTACAAAGTAATTATCCACCGAAATAGTTACAGGTTTTAGTCCATTTAGTCTTAACTGCATTCCTAATCTTTTAGCAAAGGTCGTTTTTCCAGATGATGATGGACCAGCAATTAATACCATTTTTACTTTTGGTTTTTTTACAATACTATCAGCTATTTGAGCCATTTTCTTCTCATGTAAAGCTTCATCTAATAAAATATAATCTATAATTTTCTTGTCATCTATAATCCTATTTAATTTATTTAATGTATGAACATTTAGTACTTTATGAATATCTTCATACTCATCTAAAGTTGCAAGTAATTTTTTTGTTTCTTTAAACTCTGGTAATTTATTTGGATCGCTACTACTTGGATAGCGAATTAAAAATCTATTTCCATATTTAATTAATTCATACATATGAATAAATCCAGTAGAAATTGGCATTACTCCATAAAAATAATTATAATAATCTTCACAATAATATAATACAATTTCTTTTTTTGATTCTGCATCTAGTTGTAATTTTCCTTTTAGAGTATCATTTTTTTCATAAAAACTTTTTGCTTCTTCTCTTGTCATTTTTACTTTTTTTATAGGAATATCTTTTTCTATAATTTCTTTTACCTTTTCATTAACTTTCTTTATGACTTCATCTGTTATTTTAATGTTTTGTACCTCACATAAAATTGAGTTTGATAGTTGAAAGTTAACAGTAAGCAAAGCCTCATGGTATACCTCTTTAAAAGCCATACTTACTATATATATAAGTCCCTTTCTATAAATCTTCATTCCGTCTTTATTTGTCATGTCAATTAGTTCAATTTTTCCATCTGTTTCTATTTCATAATTTAATGGTTTTACCTCATTATTAAATCTACAAGCAATTGTATTGTTTTTATTTAAAACAATTTCTTTTTGTAGTAATTCATCTACTCTTGTTCCTTTTTTCACATCAATTACTTCATCTTCATATATAATTTGCATATTTTTCCTCCTTGCATTTTTTTACATTATTTCTATTTTATAACTTATATATTCTTTCGTCAAGAAATTTAAAGTTATATTTTTAAGCCATAAACTAGAGTAATTATTTTAATTTATTTTATATAACATAACATTATGAATATTTTTAGAATTTATGTATATACTTTTTCTAATGATAAAAACTAAGGAGGGTATTTTTATGAATAGTAACAGGGTTTCTGAAATATTAAAAAATAAAGAATTACATGATGTATATTACAATGATCGTCCTGTCTGGATTCAAGATGTTAAAGATAATATTGCTACAGTTGGGTTCATTGATACAAATGAAGAGAAAAACGTTTATATTGAAGATTTATATGAAAACAATTTATACAATGAAAATTAGATTTATAAAAACGCGTTTTTCAAGTACTTATCAAAAAAGAACCTAAATAAATTTAAGCTCTTTTTTTATAATTATTCAGTTCTTAATGCTTCAACAGGGTCTTTTTTACTTGCCATTTTAGATGGAATAAGTCCTGCAATCATTGTTAATACCATACTAATTATAACTAATATAATACCTCCTGCTATTGGCAATGATGCAATACTTGAAATATTAGTTACAGCGTTAATAATCATATTAATTGGAATTGTTAAAACTACTGTTATTCCTATTCCAAGGATTCCTGCTACAAGTCCTATAATAAATGTTTCTGCATTAAATACTCTCGAAATATCTTTCTTAGAAGCTCCAATCGCCCTTAAAATTCCAATTTCTTTTGTTCTTTCTATAACAGATATATATGTAATAATAGCAATCATTATAGAAGATACAACAAGCGATATTGCAACAAATGCAATTAACACATAACTAATCATGTTAACTATAACACTGACAGATTTCATCATGATTCCAACCATATCCGTATAATTAATTACATTTTCCTCTTTTCCCTCATCTCTTTGTTTTTTATTGTAATTTTCAATTTCGTCAGTAATAGTTTCTTTTGCTTCAAAATTAATAGGATAAATATTTATTGCACTTGGATTTTCCAAATCTACTACGCCTAAAGTTTTTAAATTGTCTTCATAAGTAGCTTTCTGATTTTCTGTAAAAGATTGCATCAATGAAGCCATTTCTTCACTGTTTAATTTACTAATATACGCTTTTTGCTCATTGGTTAAGTCTTCAAATTTAAACTTAGCATTTTCTGAATCCTTAGGGAATTTAATTCCTGTAAATATATTAATGTCTTTATTTTCCTTTTGTTCTTTTACAATCTCTGTTTGATTTATTTTATTAATTACATATTCTTTTAAATCTTTTGTATACCCAATTGCACCATTCATAGATGTTGTTACGCTTTCTGAGTTTGGTTTAATAATTCCTACTACTTTAATATCTTCGCTTTCTGCTATTTTTTTCTTCATATACTCTTCGTCGTCACTTTTATTAATCCACATATTATTGGCTTTTTCATAATAGTCAGTATTAAGAATTAACTTAAATGATAAATTTAGTAAATCTTCATATGTATATACTTTTTGCTCTTCTGCTTCTACTTTTTCACCTTTTCTAAATGCATTCCATTTTTTTTCTAGGTTCTTTTGATCTTTTAGTCCTAATGCATATAGTGTATAATCACTTATTTGATTGTTTTTATCCACAACCAAAACTACTTCATTATAGGCAGTTGGCCAATTTCCAGCAACAACGTTGTATTGAGACTCTAGCAAACTTCTATTATCTAATAGTTCTTCCCATACATCTCCTGAAGAGAACATCATACCAGTTCCTTGATTAGAATCTGTCATAGAACTCATTCCCATACTATCCATCACTTGGCTTGGGTTTACCTGCAAAATGCCATTATCAGTATTTTCTTTATATAAATTAATGTTTAATTTATATTGATATTGTATTGCATTAGCATTTTTTCTTATATTATTACCATCACTGTCTAGAAATTTTTTTAATTCTACTAAATTATTGCTTTGCATCTTGTTTGACAATGTACTAATCATTTCATCCATTACATCTTTTGAATATATTTTTCCATCTTCATGATTTTGTGTATCTTTTCCATCATTCGTCATAATTTCTAACATACTTGTCATATCAACTGTTTGTTCTTCAATTGTAATAGGATATGAAGATAAAGTATCTTCTTGCACTTTTTCAATATATTTTTGAACTCCATTAGATAATGACATAATAAGTGCAATTCCAATAATTCCAATACTTCCTGCAAATGATGTAAGTAAGGTTCTGCCTTTTTTAGTAAGTAAATTGTTCAAACTTAATGATAGTGCTGTAAAGAAGTTCATTGATGTTTTTCCTGTTTTTGCTTTCTTTTTATTTTTTCCTTCTGATTCATATGGATTTGAGTCATCCGTTACTCTACCATCTAATAACTTAATTACTCTTGATGAATACTTTTTAGCAAGTTCAGGGTTGTGTGTTACCATAATTATTAATTTATTTTTTGATATTTCTTTTAGTATTTCCATAATTTGAATACTAGTTTGTGTGTCTAAAGCACCCGTTGGCTCATCTGCCAAAATTATATCTGGGTCATTTACTAATGCTCTTGCAATCGCAACTCTTTGCATTTGGCCACCTGATAATTGGTTTGGTTTTTTATGGATTTGTTCTTTTAGTCCAACTTGTTCAAGCGCTTTTATTGCTCTTTTTTTCCTCTCTTCTTTTGATACTCCAGATAAAGTAAGTGCAAGTTCTACATTTGAAAGCACAGTTTGATGTGATATTAGATTATAGCTTTGAAATACAAAACCAACTGAATAATTACGATATGCATCCCAGTCTCTATCCTTAAATTCTTTTGTTGACTTTCCATTTATAATTAAGTCTCCACTTGTATATCTATCTAGTCCACCAATTATATTTAAAAGTGTTGTTTTTCCACATCCACTTTGACCTAATATAGATACAAATTCGCTTTCTCGAAATTCAATATTTATCCCCTTTAAAGCTTTAACTGTTGTATCTCCAGATAAATAATCTTTTGTAATATTTTTTAGCTTTAACATATTTCTCTCCTTCTGTTTTTATTTTCATAACAATAATATTAACATTCCTTTTATATTTTTTCAAGATAATTAAATTTTTATCAAAAAAATGTCAAATTGCTACTAAAAATAGTAAAAAGTTTACTATTTTTTACTATATTAAAAGAAGAATCGTTCTAAAAAATAACTTTTACTCCAATCATTTTTTTGATTGCTTTATCATATAATTTTATATAAAGATTATAAACATACTTAATATTAATTTATGGAGGTTTTATGAAAAAAATAATATTTAAAGGTAGTGGAACTGCACTTGCTACTCCATTTATTGGATCATCTGTAAATTTTACAGAACTTGAAAAATTAATTGAATTTCAGATTTCACACGGAACAGATGCCTTAATTGTATGTGGTACAACCGGAGAATCTGCTTGTATGACAACAGAAGAAAAAAAACAAACAATAAAATTTGTTGTAGATAAAGTAAATAAAAGGATTCCTGTTATTGCTGGAACTGGAAGTAATTGCACAAAATCTTGTATAGAACTTTCAAAGTATGCAGAAAATATTGGTGTAGATGGTTTACTTGTTGTAACACCGTATTATAATAAAACCACTCGGAAATCGGACTAATTGCACATTATACTGCTGTTTCTGAAAGTACAAATTTACCAATAATATTATATAATGTTCCAAGTAGAACAGGTGTTAATCTTTCGCCTGAAATATGTTTAGAATTATCAAAATTGCCAAACATCGTAGCAATAAAAGAAGCAAGTGGAAATTTATCTCAAGTTGCACGGAATAGCAAGTCTTTGCAAAGATAATTTACATATTTACTCTGGAAATGATGACCAAATTCTTCCGGTATTATCTCTTGGCGGACTTGGCGTAATATCTGTACTCGCAAATATTTCTCCTCAAAAGACTCATGAAATGATAGAATACTATTTTAATGGTAATATTTCATCTGCCACTAAAATGCAACTAGAAGCAATTCCTCTTGTACACGCATTGTTTAGTGAAGTAAACCCTATACCTGTTAAATCTGCTTTAAATATGATGGGCTATGATTTTGGAATCCCTAGGTTACCTCTTGTAGAAATGTCTGCATCTATGAAAGAAAATTTAAATTTGCAGATGAAAGAATATAATATCTTGTAAACTACGTTAATAAGTGTTATAATAAATTAAATTGATTACGGAAGGATTTTTTATGAAAGAAAGTTTAACAAATGATAGAGAAGAATTTAATATGATTATTTATGATATAGCTAATCACCCAACAGTATTACAAATGAAGAACTTCAGACAGCATTATGATACATCTTGTTATGAGCACTGTATGGAAGTAGCATATTATAGTTACCTAATTTGTAAAAAATTAAGACTAGATTATACATCTGTTGCAAGAAGTGGAATGCTTCACGATTTATTTTTATATGACTGGAGAGTAAAAAGTCCAGAACATAAGGGGCTCCACGGTTTTAGGCACCCCCGCATAGCATTAAATAATTCAATGAAAATTTTTAGTCTTTCAAAGAAAGAACAAGATATTATCTTGAAACATATGTGGCCACTTACTGTTGTTCCATCTAGATATATAGAAAGTTACATAGTTTCTAGTGTTGATAAATACTGTGCTATTAAAGAATCTATGGATCATTATTTCGAATTTTTTAAAACAAGAAAATTGTTTCGTTATGTATATTTATCTTTATGCCTAATGTTTATTCAAAATATATAATATTTTAGTGGGAACTAGCTTATAAGTTCCCTATTGTTTTTATTGGAGGTAATAATTTATGATAAACATCTTTATAAATGGTTGTACTGGGAAAATGGGACAAGAAATTGTAAAGTTAATTAATTCTTATGATGATTTGAAATTAATTGGTGGTCTTTCCAAGCAAAATAGCCAGATGTTTTCCTTTCCTGTCTATACAAGAATTGAAGAAATAGAATCTATTCCAGATGTTATTATAGATTTTTCTATTCCAATTGCAACTTTTAATATTTTAAATTTTGCAAAAGAAAACAAAATTCCTATTGTTATTGCAACTACGCGGGTTTTCTCGGAGAAGAACTAAAAAAAATAGAAGATTTTTCAGAATATATTCCAATTTTTCTTTCTGCTAATATGTCATATGAAATTAATTTAATTGGAAAGATTCTTTCAATTATTTCTCCAATGTTAAAAAATGATGATATCGAAATTACTGAAACACACCATAATAGAAAAATAGACTCCCCTAGTGGAACTGCTCTATTTTTAGCTAATAAGATTAATCAAAGTTTAGGAAATTCTCATACATATGAATTTGATAGATTTAATAAAAAAGAAAAAAGATCTAAAAATGAAATTGGTTTTTCCTCTATTCGTGGAGGAAATATAGTTGGTGAACATACCGTACAATTTTACGGCATAGATGAAGTTTTAGAAATTAAACACAAAGCCTATTCGAGGTCAGTTTTCGCCAATCGGTGCATTAAAATCGGCTAAATTTATTGTAAAACAAAAACCAGGTCTTTATAATATGGATGATTTGATAGGTTAAATTTATTTTCTTTTTATAAAATAGATATTTATATTAAAATAAATTTGGGCAACTACTAGTTGTCCTTCTATTATTTACATTATATTTTCTATATCTTAATTTGCTGAATTGTACATTTTACGTTTTTCTATTTTAATTAGTTTAAAATTTAAAAAATATTTCTTAAATTAAATGCTTCTTTATTTTGTATATGTCTTAATATAAATTTACATTTTTCAATTTTTTCAATTCCTTGTTCATATTCGTTCGTGTCGATATTAGCATTTAGTGTATATAATTCTGTTTCAACTTTTTCTAACTCATCATGTTCAATGTAATATGCAAGTCTTTCATTTATCACTTTCCAATCTTGCCTTAAATCTGCCATCTTTCCTTTAATAATATTTGGTTCATTATCTTCTTTTTCCATTTCTTGCTTTATTTCATTTAAAGAACCCTCCAGCGTTTTTACACTTTGTTTCATATAATTTTGACCTACTACATTTGCAACAACTACAGCAATAACAATAATTATACTAATACCAATTTCTTTATACATAATTATTTTCCTTTCTTTTGACAAAATATTTGCTCTTTGCCATCTAGTGTTACAATTAGTGCTTCTTCTGGTTCAAATCCAAATTTATTTACTTGTTTTTTTAACCATATATAATTTTTTCCAATTGCTTTTAAATTATCATTCATAATAACTCCATCAATTACTAAATCATATGGTATTCCTTCATATTCAGGCATTATATTAAAATCTTCTGGAATAGTATTTCTTTTATTTGGTTTTTGAATAACTGTAACTTCTCCATTTGTTTCTAAAATTGCATATTCAACATCTGCAATATTAACAATGTTGTTTCCTCTTAATCTTTCTTGTAACTCATTGATAGTAAATCTTTCTTTTTTTAATACTTCCTCATTAATTTTTCCTCTATAAATTAACATCGAAGGTTTACCACAAATTAGTTCTCTCATTCTTAAACTTTTTAAATTTATAAATGAAATTAATAAATGCATAACCAATAGCGCAAGAATTGGTATAATTCCATTTGTTATAGGAATTCCAAGCTCTGTCATTGGAATAGATGCAAGGTCTGCAATCATAATTGCAATTGCAAGTTCAAAAGGTTGAAGTTGTCCGAATTTCTCTTTTTCCCATTAAACGCATAACAATAAGTACAATTATGTATAAAATAATTGCTCTTATAAATGTAACTAACATAAAATTTCACCTCATTTTTCTTCACAATTTTAGCAAATTTTTTCATTTTATTTTTTATTTTATTTTGCCATTTTCTAATATAATTATACATATTAACATGAATAAAATTTTTTTTCTTGTTCATAATAACAATTATAAAACCACATTAAAAATTTTAAATTTAGTAATCAAGGAGGTTTTTATTATGTCAGATAATGAAGTAAACAGTCAATCACGTAGTAATACTGGTAATACTGTTTGGCAAATTGTTGGTAGATTAGTTACTGCTGCAATTGTACTTGCAATTACTGCATTCTTCACTCCTGGATTTAGTATCAGCAATTTTTGGGCACTAGCTGCAGCAGCTATTGTGCTTACAGTAATAGATTATTTAATAGTTAAATTTACTGGTCTTCATGCAAGCTCATTTGGAAAAGGATTTGTTGGTTTTGTCCTTTCTGCAGTAGTTTTATATGTAACACAATATTTTGTTGCTGGTTATACTATTTCTTGGATTGCTGCTATAATTGGTGCAATTGTTTATGGTGTAGTAGATTATTTTTTACCTGGTGAACAACAAATGTAGCCAAGATATTAAAAAACATTACTTAGCAAATAACTAGGTAATGTTTTTTTAAGCTATTTACTTTTACATAAAAAATTATAATTTTAAAATAATAATTTAAAATTATATTTATTTCTG
>USCV01000018.1 GCA_900553225.1 uncultured Clostridium sp.
GACGTGTGCTCTTCCGATCTAAATAAAAAATTTAATTTAAAATATTTTATTAATATTAATATTTGAAATTTAATTATAAAATATTCATTTGGAAATCGTATAAAATTTAATTTATATGATAATAATGAAAAATAAGGATATTAAAAAAATTCAAAATATACATTTTAATATATAAATTAAATTTAAAGTTAAAAATAAAAAGGAGGAAGTGTTAGTAATTATATTAACACATAATAAAATGAAAAAAGATAAGATTGATAAATTTAAAAATGAATTTGGACAAATGGATGATACAACAAAATATGGTGAATTTGTATCATCATATTTTGCATGGGTTCCATTAGCTAAACAAAAAGAAAGAGCAAAAGATATGGAAAATATAACAAAAGATAGAAATGGTAAAAAATTCAAATAACATAGTTAATATATATAATACAAAGAAAAACTAAGAAAAAAAGAGATAATACAATACAAATGTTAAATATACAATGAGTTTAACAAAATATAAAATTAAATAGTTATATTTCAAATTTGAAAAAAATAAAAATGATAGTATAATAAAAACTAAGGTCAAAGAAAGTCAAAGTCAAGGAGATGATATGTATGAGGATATCTGATACAATAGAAGAATTTATAAAAGAATTGTTTAATGATGATGATGAATATATAGAAATACAAAGAAATGATTTAGCGGAATATTTTAATTGTGTGCCATCTCAAATAAATTATGTAATAGCAACCAGATTTAAACCTTCACAAGGGTATTATGTTGAAAGTAAAAGAGGTGGAGGCGGTCATATTAGAATAAAAAAAATTAATATGGAAAAAAACAATTACCTTATGCATATTATAACTAGTCTAGACGATAAAATTACATCACAGGAAGTAGATATATTCCTTAGCAATTTTTTATCTTATAATATTCTTTCAGAAAAAGAAGCAAAATTAATAAAGGTTGCAACGAGTGACAACGTTTTATCTGTAGCACATGAATATAAAGATAAATTAAGAGCTAATATTTTGAAAAATATGTTGTTAAATTTAGTAGAAGATTGAAGGAGTGTGATTTTTATGTTATGTGAAAATTGTGGAAAGCATGAAGCAAATGTAAAATATACCCAAATTATAAATGGTGTAAAAAAAGAAATGTTGCTTTGTGAAGAATGTGCAAAAGAAAAAGGAATTAATAATATTGATTTTAATATGCCAATTAATTTTTCAAGTTTTTTAAGTGATATTTTTGATGAATACAATGATACAAACTTTTTACCTCAATTTACAAATAGTAACTTAAAGTGTAAAAAATGTGGATTAACATACGATGAATTTATTAATACAGGTAAGTTTGGATGTGATAATTGTTACAATACTTTTTCTGATAAAATAGATTATTTAGTAAAAAACTTACATGGCTCTACAAGACATATAGGAAGAAAATCAAAATACCTTAAAGAAAATGAAACTGAGCCAGTAAAAGAAGAAGTGCTTCCAAAAGAAGAAAATGAAATTGACAAAAAGAAAAAAGAACTAAAAGAGGCAATTAAAGAAGAAAGATACGAAGATGCTGCAAAACTAAGAGATGAAATTAAAAAGTTAGAAGAATAGGAGAGGTGATAACTTATGGCAAATTGGTATTTACAAAATGGTAAAGAATCTGATGTTGTAATTAGTTCTAGAGTAAGACTTGCAAGGAATTTAAAAGAATTTAGATTTCCAAATAAATATTCTAAAGAAGAAAGTGCAGAAATTCTTAATAAGATAAAAGAAATTACGCCTAGTTTAGGGTATGGTCTTAAATTTATAAATTTAAAAGATATTGATGATATTACAAAAATTGGTTTAATAGAAAAACATTTAATAAGTCCAGATTTTGCAATGTCAAAAAAGGAAAACACAGCAATACTTATTAATGAAGATGAAAATATATGTTTTATGATTAATGAAGAAGATCATATACGTATGCAAGTATTTAGTGCTGGATTTGATATTCAAAGTTTAATGAATTTAGCAATTGAAATAGATGAGAAATTAGGTGAACTTGTAAATTATGCATTTAGCCCAAATTATGGATATTTAACATCATGCCCTACAAACCTTGGTACAGGTGCAAGAGTGTCTGTAATGGTACATTTACCAGCACTTACTTTAACAGGAAACATTTCTAAGGTTCTACAAGTTGTTAATAATTTTGGAATGAATATAAGAGGAATTTATGGAGAAGGAACGGGTAGCCAAGGGAATATTTATCAAATTTTTAATAATCAATCTTTAGGAATTACGGAACAAGAAATTATTAAAAATGTAAAAGCAATTACAGAAAAAGTAATTGAGCAAGAAAGACTTGCAAGAAAATATTTAACTAAAAATCCAATAGAATTAGAAGATAGAGTATACCGTTCATTTGGAATAATTTCTAATGCTAAAAAAATATCAGCCGAAGAATGCAGAAAATTATTATCAGATGTAAAACTTGGTACAGATTTAGGTATTATAAAAGAACTTGAGGATTTTAAAGTAAATAAATTATTACTATATACAAAACCAGGAAATATGCAAAAATATTTTAACAAACAATTAAACACTTATGAAAGAGATATAAAAAGAGCAGAGGTTATAAAACAAATTATAAATGAAAAATAAAGGAGGGGATTTTATGACATATAAATTTACAAATAGAGCAGAAAAAGCAATTGAAATTGCAAGTGATATTGCAAATGAATTTGGTCACAACTATATTGGAACAGAACATTTATTATATGGACTTTCTAAAGAAGGAACTGGTGTTGCAAGCAAAGTTTTAGAAAATCAAGACATTTCACCAGAGAAAATAGAAGCCGAAATTGAAGAATTAATAGGTAGCGTTCCAGTAGATGGTAAAAATTCAGCTATAGGTTTTACACCAAGAACTAAAAGAGTTATTGAAAATGCTTTTCGTGAAGCTAGAAAACTTGGTTCAGAATATATTGGAACAGAACATTTATTAATAGGAATTATGCTAGAGGGAGATAGCATTGCAGTTAGAATTATGATGGATTTAAATGTTAATCCACAAAAATTATATAATGAAATTGTAAAGATAATAAATGAAGATGAGCAATCTGGAGATGTAAAACAAAACGATAAAAAAGGATTCGGAAGTTATAATTCAACAAATACTTTAAATCAATTTGGAACAGACTTAACTAAACAAGCAAGAGAAGGAAAACTTGATCCTGTAATTGGTAGAAATGATGAAATAGAAAGAGTAATTCAAATTTTATCAAGAAGAACTAAAAACAATCCATGTTTAATTGGAGAACCAGGTGTAGGAAAAACAGCAGTAGTTGAAGGATTAGCAGAAAAAATTGTGCAAGAAGATGTTCCAGAAATGTTAAAAAATAAAAGAGTTGTTAGTATGGACATTTCAAGTATGGTTGCAGGTGCTAAATATAGAGGCGACTTTGAAGAAAGAATAAAAAAATCATTAAATGAAGTAAAAAAGGCAGGAGATGTTATTTTATTTATAGATGAAATTCATACTATTGTTGGTGCTGGTTCTGCAGAAGGTGCTGTTGACGCAGCCAATATTTTAAAACCACTTTTAGCAAGAGGAGAGATACAATTAATTGGTGCAACAACACTAAATGAATATAGAAAATATATTGAAAAAGATGCTGCTTTAGAAAGAAGATTTAGTCCTGTAAATCTACAAGAACCTAGTAAAGAAGATACAATTAGAATTCTAGAAGGACTTAGAGATAAATATGAAGCACATCATAATGTAAAGATTACAGATGAGGCAATTGATGCAGCTGTTAACTTGTCAGTAAGATATATTAATGATAGATTTTTGCCAGATAAAGCAATAGATTTAATTGATGAAGCTTCATCTAGAGTAAAAATGAGAACATATACAAGACCTGAAAACTTAAAGGAATTAGAAGAAAAAATTACTGAATATGAAAAGGAAAAAGATGAGGCAATTAGAGTTCAAGATTTTGAAAAGGCAGCTAAATTAAGAGATAAAGAAAAAGAAGCAAAAGAAAAGCTAGAAAAAGACAAACAAAAATGGGAAAATAAAAATAATAGAAGTGTTACAACACTTACCAAAGAAGACATTGCAGAGGTTATTTCTAGTTGGACAAAAATTCCGGTAAAGAAAATAACACAAGATGAAAATGAAAAACTTAAAAACTTAGAAAGTGCACTTCATGAAAGAGTAATTGGTCAAAAAGAGGCGGTAGAAGCAGTAGCAAAAGCAATAAGAAGAGGAAGGGTAGGACTAAAGGATCCGAATAGACCAATTGGTTCATTTCTATTTTTAGGACCAACAGGTGTAGGTAAAACAGAGCTATCTAAAGCACTTGCAGAAAATTTATTTGGAAATGAAGATGCTATGATCAGAGTTGATATGTCTGAATATATGGAATCACATTCTGTGTCTAAATTAATTGGTTCACCTCCAGGATATGTTGGTTTTGACGAAGGCGGACAATTAACAGAAAAAATAAGAAGAAAACCATATGCTGTTATTTTATTTGATGAAATTGAAAAAGCACATCCAGATGTAATGAATATGTTACTTCAAATTCTAGAAGATGGTAGATTAACAGACAGTCAAGGAAGAACTGTTAATTTTAAAAATACAGTTATTATAATGACTTCGAATGTTGGCGCAAGAGCAATTACAGATAAAAAAATGCTTGGATTTACAGAAGCAAAAAGTGACAAAGAAGCAGCCGATAAAGAATATGAAAATGTTAAAAAAGAAGTTTTAACAGAATTAAAAAAGGAATTCAGACCAGAGTTTATTAACCGTATTGATGAGATAATTGTATTTCATAAACTTGTTGATGAGGAAATAAAACAAATTATAGATATAATGCTAAAACAAGTACAAAAAAGATTAAATGAGCAAAATATGAAAATAGAAATAGATGATTCTGTTAAAGAATTAATTTTAAAGAAAGGTATAGATACAAACTATGGCGCAAGACCTTTAAGACGTGCAATTCAGAGCATGTTAGAAGATAGAATTGCAGAAGCAATTTTAGATGGAATTGTAAAACCAGGGGAAACTGTAAAAGCTGTTGCTAAAAATGATAAAATTGATATAATTGTAAAATAATGAAAGCGATAGAAAACACAAATTAAAAGAGGCTATTAAAAAGTGGCCTCTTTTAATTTGTGCTTTCTATCAATGGATGTACATGTATAATTGCTTTATAAATTTTATCTAATTTATTTATATCATTTTCCAAGTCGTCAGCTAATTTATGGCTTTTATATGTTGTCATATTTCCATCAACATATATTGTAAGAACAACAACATACTGATATCCAACAGGAGCACTAGAAATAGTGTCAACTTTTTTTATATCCTTATAAGCATGAGCTAGATCCAGAATTAAGTCATTAGTTTTACTGTCTAATGATATGTCCATTAATACATTAAAACTATCAATAAAAATTTTAATTCCAGTATAACAAATCCATAATGATATTCCAATACCAACAATTCCATCAAACCAATAAATGTTTGCATAGCTAAGCAAAATTGAAGCCAATGTAAATGTTGTAACAATACAGTCATTGCGGTGGTCTTTCTTGTTTGCATCTAATAAAATATTATCATATTTTTTTGATAAGGAATTAGTATATAAGTATAAACATAGTTTTACAACTATTGTAATTATACATACAGCAATTAAAAACCAAGATGGAGTAAAGTGATTTTCATAAATCAAGGAACATATAGAGTCATAAAGCAATTTTAAAGAAACAAATATCATTGATATACTTATAAATAATGAAAAGATATATTCTGCTTTACCATGTCCAAAATTATGGTTTTCATCTCTAGGCTCACTAGCTATTTTATTTCCAATAAAGGTCATTAATGAAGCAAATATGTCACCAGCACTATTTGCCGCATCTGCAATCATAGATTGACTATGACTTAGAAATCCAACAATTGATTTAATAATTAGTAAAAAAATATTGCCAATAATACCTAATATACCGGCTTTTTTAGTTGTTTCATATCTATCCATAAGAATATCTCCTTTGAAATAATATTTATAAAGTATAATTATATCACAAAAATATTAAAAAGTATCAAAAAATCTAAAATCAAATATTACAATTACATTACAAAAAGGTTGCAAAAATGTTACAAAACTGGTATAATATAACTATATTAAAAAGAAGGTGATTCTTATGAATGTATTAGCGACAATAATATATATTTTAATTTTTATAATTGTAACACTTATTGCCTTTGCAGTTATGCAAATTAAACTTGCAGGAATGCATGTAAAAGACTTTTGGACTTTTATTGAAGCAAATGATATTTTAGATAGATTATATCGTTTATCTAAAATGTATGATAAAATGAATGCACAAGAACAAATTGTTTTTTTATCAGAAGCAGAAAAAGTTTTTAGTGCTTTTGAAAGGGTTCCAAACGAAGTTTGGGAAGAAGAATATTTAAAATATAAACAAGTTTTAGATACATATAAAAATATAAGAATGCTTAGATGGGCAGAAGCAAGATAAATTAATGAAAAGAGTAGTATATTTGCTATTCTTTTTTATTTATTATGAAAATAGAGATATTTAATATATATAATGTACATTTTTTGCATAATATAGCATAGTTAAAAATATAATAATAATAATAATAATAATAAATTTAATTTAAAGAGAAGGTAATTTTATGAGTTTTAGATATTTTGACCATGCTGCTACAACAGCAGTAAGTGAAGAAGTAATAAAAGAAATGATTCCATACTTTGGAATTGAATTTGGAAATGCATCATCACTATATACAATTGGAAGAAGAGCCAAAAGAGCTCAAGAGGAATCAAGGCAAAAGGTTGCAAGAGCCATAAATTGCAATAAAAAAGAAATTTACTTTACTTCTTGTGGTAGTGAAAGTGATAATCTTGCGGTAAAAGGAATTGCATATGCAAATAAAAATAGGGGAAATCACATTATTACAAGCAAAATTGAACATCCAGCAGTCTTAAACACATGCAAAAAACTTGAAACCCAGGGATTTGAAGTTACTTATTTAAATGTTGATGAAATGGGAGTTATTAATTTAGAAGAGCTAGAAAATGCAATTACAGATAAAACAATTTTAATAACAATAATGTTTGCTAACAACGAAATTGGGACTATTGAACCAATTCAAGAAATAGGAAATATTGCAAAAAAACATAATGTAATTTTTCATACTGATGCGGTTCAGGCTGTAGGAAATGTTAAGATAGATGTTGAAAAATTAAATATAGATTTATTATCAATGTCTGCACATAAGTTTTATGGTCCAAAAGGTATGGGGGCTTTATATATAAAAGATGGAATTGAATTTGAAAAATTACAAGATGGAGGCCATCAAGAAAAAGATAAAAGGGCAGGTACAGAGAATGTCGCAGGAATAGTTGGACTTGGGAAAGCAATAGAACTTGTGTACAGGAATTTTGATGATTATAATGAGCATATAACAAAATTAAGAAATTATTTTATTAAAGAAGCAAAGGCAAGAATTCCAATGATAAAAATAAATGGACATATTACAAATAGACTTCCAGGAAATGCAAATATTTCATTTGCAGGAATTGAAGGAGAAGAATTATTATTAAAATTAGATGAAAAAGGAATTTGTGCTTCTAGTGGTTCTGCTTGCAGTTCAGGGCTTGATGAACCATCGCATGTTCTAATGGCAATTGGACTTTCAAAAGAACTTGCATATGGAACTTTAAGAATTACAATAGGAAAGGAAAATAGCAAAGATGACATAGATTATTTACTAGAAAATCTTGAAAAAATTGTTTCAAATTTAAGAAAAAAGTAAAGGAAAAGTACCCAATTCCTTTACTTTTAATATGTTAAACTAACAAAAGGTATTTAATTAGCAACATCCTCTGTTACCACCGCAACAGCAGCATATTAATATTAATATTATAATTATCCAAATGCAGTCATCTCCAAAACCAAAACCGCATCCACAACCTCTATTTTCTGGCATAATAAATTTCCCCCCTTTCAAATGTACAAAGTTACTTTTCTTTTAAGGATAAGGATTTTTAGCAACCACATCCACAGTTGTTATCACAGCAAGAGTTGTTACCACAGCTGCAGAAAAGTAGTAAAAATAGAATAATGAACCATAAGATTTCACTATTACCACAGTTACAACAATTTCCCATATGTCTACCTCCTATAAAGAACTTTTTTTCTTGTTCTTTTGTATGGTATATATTATTCTTATATAGATAAAAGTGTTACATTGTTTTTAAATTTGAACTAGAAGAAAATGCATGTTTATGGTATAGTGGATAAAATTACTTATATAAAAGATGATAGAGAGGGGATTTATATGGAAAATAATTTAAATAGAAAAAGAGATAATTACATAAGTTGGGAAGAATATTTTATGGCAATTGCGAAATTGTCAGCCATGAGAAGTAAGGATCCTTCAACACAAGTAGGTGCTTGTATTGTTAGTAATGATAATAGAATTTTATCAATTGGATATAATGGTGCTCCAAATGGATTTAATGATGATGAATTTCCATGGGCAAGAGTTGGAAAAAATTTAGAAACAAAATATCCATATGTATGTCATGCAGAGCTGAATGCTATCTTAAATTATAGAGGAAGTAAAAAAGATTTAGAAAATGCAAAGATATATGTAGATTTATTTCCTTGTAATGAATGTGCTAAAATTATAATTCAATCTGGAATAAAAGAAGTGGTTTATTTAAGCAACAAATATGCCGATTCAGAAAATAATATTGCATCAAGAAAGCTTTTCGATTGCTGCCATGTAAAATATAGTAAAATAGATTTAAAAGAAGACAAAAAAATAGAAATAGAACTAAAAAAGTAAAAAAGATTTACATACAAAATAATAAAAAAAGTATAAAATAAATCTATACAAAACAAACAAAACAATGATATAATCTCAGAAAGAAAGTAATATAAGAGAACGAAAGTAGGTAGAAAAATGGGAAATATAGTATTATTAGATGAACTAACAATAAACCAAATTGCCGCAGGTGAGGTAATTGAAAGACCAGCATCAGTTGTAAAAGAATTAATAGAAAACTCTATAGATGCTGGAGCAACCAACATAACTATAGAGATTAAAAATGGCGGAATATCTTATATACGTATCACAGACAATGGAAAGGGTATTATGCCAGATGATATGGAAATAGCATTTGAAAGACATGCTACAAGTAAAATAAGACAAGCCAAAGATTTAGAAACAGTAAAATCTATGGGATTTAGAGGTGAGGCATTAGCAAGTATTGCAGCAATTGCAAGAGTTGAACTGGTATCTAAAACTGAGTCAAGTGATATTGGACGAAAAGTGGTAGTAGAAGGTGGAAAAGTTATTAGTAATGAAGAGATAGGATGCCCAAAAGGAACAACTATAACTGTACAAAATTTATTTTTCAATACACCTGTAAGATATAAATTTTTAAAAAAGGACTTTACAGAATTTGGGTATATAGAAGATGCTGTAACTAGAATTGCACTTATAAATCCAAACATTGCTATAAGACTAATAAATTCAGGAAAGACAGTAATTCAAACATCGGGTAATAACGACATGAAAACTGTTATATATAATATATATGGAAAGGATATTGCAGAAAACTGTTTAAATGTTGATTATACATATGAAGACATTAAAGTTACGGGTGTGGTTGGAAAACCTATAATCTCTCGTTCAAATAGAAGCAATCAACTATTTTTTGTTAATAAAAGATATGTTAAAGATAAAGCATTAACAAGTGCGGCTGAGCAGGGATTTAAAGGAATGATTACAATTGGAAAGTTTGGATTTTTAATATTAAACATAAGTGTAGATCCACATAAAGTTGATGTAAATGTTCACCCTGCAAAATTAGAAGTTCGTTTTGAAGAAGAAAGTAAAGTATTTAAGGCTATTTATCATTCGATTAAAGAAACTTTGCTAAAAGAAGATTTGGTTTCAGAAGCGGAAAAAATAAAAAATATTGATATAACAAAGAAAACTAATATTCAAGAACCTAAACAGATATATAATACCGAAGTTACTAAATCTAAAGATAATACGACACCAATTTTTGGTAGTTTATTTAAAAAGATTAAAAATTCACAAATGAGTAAAGAAGATGAGGAAATAAGTGGTGTAAAAAATAATCCAATAGAAGAAATTTTTCGAAATAGAGAAAATAAAGAAGAAAACATAAATGAAATAAAAAATATAGATGAAAATATAAAAACAGATAAAGAAAATATAGAAACAATAGAAAATAAAGAACCTATAAAACCTATAGAAAATAAGAGCGATTTAAATAATATTATGGAAAAAGTTCATAAACTTGAAGAAAATAGTATGGAACCAGATGAAAAGAACTTTGATGAGATGTATGCAAAGATGTTTGGTAGATTACCAATAGAGGAAAATGTGCAAGAAGATAACAAATTAAATGAAGATGCAGAAGAATACCATTTTGATGATGTAAATACAGAAAATATGAGTCTATTTACAAAAAATAATATAAACAGTATACCAAATTATAAATTTATAGGAATAGCATTTTCTACTTACATTATAATCGAAATGGAAAAAGAACTATATATAATCGATCAACATGCGGCACATGAAAGAATTATGTATGAAAAAATTAAGAAAAATTATTATAGTGATGGACCAAAAGAATCTCAACTTATGTTATTACCTGACATTATAACACTAACTCATAAAGAGATGGGAATTGCTAAAGATAATATGGAACTTTTCGAAAAAGCTGGATTTACATTAGAAGAGTTTGGAGAAAATACAATAAAACTAACTGGTGTTCCAAATGTTTGTATCGATTTAGAAACAAGGGAATTATTTCTAGAAACTCTAGATGAAATAAATACAGTTGCACGAACAGCAAAGCAAGAAATAGAAGAAAGGTTTATTGCAACAGTAGCATGTAAAGCTGCAGTAAAAGCTAATATGGCACTTACTCGTGAGGAAGTAGATGAACTTATGAAAGAGCTATTAGTGCTTCCAAATCCTTTTACATGTCCACATGGAAGACCAACAGCAATAAGAATGTCAAAATCAGAAATTGAAAAGAAATTCTCACGAAGATTATAAATAAAGGATGTACGAAAATGAATAAACCAAAAATAATTGTAATATGCGGTCCAACTGCTTCAGGAAAAACTGCTTTATCAATTGAACTTGCTAAAAAAATAAATGGTGAAATTGTTTCAGCAGATTCTATGCAGATTTATAAAGATATGAATATTGGAACAGCAAAACCAACTATTCAAGAACAAGATGGAATAAAACATTATCTAATGGACTACGTATCACCAGAAAAAAGATATTCTGTTGCAGAGTATAAAAAGGACGCAATAAATGCAATAGAAGAAATTCTAAAAAATAAAAAAGTTCCAATTATAGTTGGAGGAACAGGACTTTATATTGATTCTGTGGTAAAAGGAATTGAATATAATGAAATTAACACAGATTTAAATTATAGAAAAGAGTTAGACAAAATTGCTGAAAGTGAAGGACTTGAATATTTATATCAAAAAGCTAAAAGTATAGACGAAGAAGCAATGAAAAAAATAAGTCATAATGATAAAAAAAGAATTTTTAGAGTATTAGAATTATATAAAGCTACTGGAAAAACTAAAACTCAATTAGAAATTGAATCTAGAGAAAAAGAAAATCCATATGAATTTACTATATTTGGAATTGAAACAGAAAGAGAAAAGCTATATAATAGAATAAATGCGAGAGTAGATAACATGATAAAGCAAGGACTTATAAAGGAAGTTGAAGAAATTATTATAAAGTACAATAGTTTTCCAACTGCTATGCAAGGACTTGGTTATAAAGAAGTTAAAGAATATCTAGATGGCATATTAACAAAGGAAGAGATGACAGAAAAAATAAAAATGGAAACAAGAAGATATGCCAAAAGACAAATGACATGGTTTAGAAGAAATAAAGAAATTATATGGCTAAAAGGAGTAGAAAATAAAGAAGAATTACAAAAAAATATAGATATAATTTTGGAGGTTTTAAAGTGAAAACAAATGAAGAAGTTACCAAAAAAAATATCATAAATAAAAGAAAAATAATTATAAGCATATTATTATTTGCCATAATAGTATATTCAATTATTGTTGTATATAAGCTAATAGGAAATCCAGTTGATAATTTTTTTGTTGAAAATGGTGAAATTACATTCGAAGAATCAACTGAGGGCTACATTATTAGAGATGAAACTATTGTTGAAGGTAATAATTATAAAAATGGTATAGCTCAAATCAAATCAGAAGGAGATAAAGTTGCAAAAGGAGAATCTATATTTAGATATTACTCAAATAATGAAGAAGATTTGACTAAAAAAATAAAAGATTTAGATGTAAAAATACAAGATGCAATGAGCAAAGATAATACACTTTTTTCAAGTGATATAAAACTCCTAGAAAGCCAAATTGAACAAAAATTAGTAGATATATATGAGCAAAATGATATTCAAAAGATTAAAGAATATAAAAAAGACATTAATACATATATTACAAAAAAAGCTAAGATAGCTGGTGAAAAAAGTCCATCAGGCTCATACATAAAAAAACTAATAGACGAAAGAACAAGTTATGAAAATAAACTTAATGAAGGTGCAGAATATGTAACAGCTCCGAAAAGTGGAGTGGTATCATATAGAGTTGATGGACTAGAAGATGTACTTTCTGTAGATGGATTTTCAAAGCTAAATAAAAAGTTTTTAGATGATTTGAAATTAAAGACTAGTCAAGTAATTGCTACAAGCGAAGAAAAGGGAAAAATAATTAATAATTTTAAATGTTATTTAGCATGTTATATAAAATCTGACAAAGCAAAAGAAGCAAAGATAGGTGATAAAGTAAAAATAAGATTGCCAAATAGCAAAGAAACTACAGCAACAGTTGAATATATTTCTGTAGAAGAGGATAATGGTGTTTTATTAGTATTTGGATTAGAAAATTATGTTGAAGAATTAATTAGTTATCGAAAAATTGCTTTTGATATTATTTGGTGGAGTGATAAAGGCTTAAAAGTTCCAAATTCAGCAATACTCAAAGATGAAAATAATATATCTTATGTTGTTAGAAATAGAGCAGGATATTATGAAAAAATATATGTTAATGTATTAAGAAACAACAACAACTATTCTATTGTAAAAAATTACACAACCAAGGAACTTCAGGAACTTGGTATAGATAATAATCAAATATCAAATAGAAAGTCAATTTCTTTATATGATCAGTTAGTCTTAGAACCAACAAATGAAATAATAAAAAACATTAGATAATGTAAAATATTACAATAATATTACAATAATATTAAAATATTATTACAAGATTGCAAAAAGTATTGACAAATAGAAAAAAAAGTTAGATACTAATATCAAATTTAGAATACTAAGGACGAGTATGAAAATTGGGAGGTTAGAAAAATGGCAGGAGCTATTATGAACAAGGTATGGAATTTATTTGGAATGGACCCAGAAGAAGAAAAAGATGAAGAAGTTTACAATAATGAGGAAGAATACAATCAAGAAGAAGAGATAGATGATAGAAAAATATGGGGTAAACGTAACAATAAAATTGTTAGTATGCCTCAAATGCAACAAGTAAAAATGGTTATATCACAACCAACATCATTTGAACAATCAGAAGGTATATGTGATTTATTGAAAGAAAAAAAATCAGTGATTGTAAATTTAGAATATGTAAATAAAGATGTTGCAAGACGTATTATTGATGTAATTAGTGGAGCAGTACACGCACTTGATGGACATATACAAAAAGTATCAAACTCAATTTTCTTAATTGCACCATATAATTATGATATTACAAATGATATGGCAAGAGAAGAAATAAAAAATAAACTTTCTGTTTCATGGATTAGAAATAATTCTAACAACTAGAAAGTATTGCCTTCATGCAGAAAAATAGGAGGAATAAATATGATTACACCATTAGATATAGAAAATAAAAAATTTTCAAAGCAAATAATGAATGGATATAGTGTAGAAGAGGTTGACGACTTCTTAGATCAATTAACAGTTGAATATGAAAAAATGTATAAAGAATCTTCAGAGTCAAAAAAGAAGATAGATGAACTTGAAAAAAGTATTCAACATTATAAAACTATAGAAGGAACACTTCAAAATACACTAGTTATGGCTCAATCAGCAGCAGATGAAGTAAAAAGCTTAGCTAAACAACAAGCAGATCAAATTGTAAAAGAAGCAGAAGGCTCTGCAAGAAAGTCTGTAGATGAATTAACTCAAAACATCGCAATCAGAAAAAAAGAATTAGAAGATGTTGAAAAACAATTTGATATTTACAAAGCAAAAATGGAGTCACTTTTAATCTCTCAATTAGAGCTAATTAAAGATATGAAAAAAGATAATTAATTAAATGATACGTAAGATATAAATATAAAAAGAAGTTATTTTTGCCATGACTTCTTTTTATTTTATTGAAAAAATGTATAAAATGGTATATAATACAAATGTTACAAAAAAACAATATTATTACAATCTTGTTAAATGTATGTTACAATTTGGTAAATTGTATTGACATATGAACAAAAAAATATAAAATAGTAATATATAATAAGGAGTTATATGAGAGTAATAAGTGGTAGTGCAAGAGGAACGAAATTAAATACAATTGAAAGCAAACAAACAAGACCTACTTTAGATCGAGTTAAGGAATCCTTGTTTAATATAATAAAAAACGAAATACAGGAAGCAACTGTATTAGATTTATTCTCTGGTAGTGGAGCAATTGGAATAGAATTTTTAAGTAGGGGAGCTAAAAAAGCATATTTGTGTGATAAATCTCAAGAGGCAATAAAAATGATAAACAAAAATCTTGAAAAAACAAGACTAACGAAACTTGCTACTGTAATGAATAAAGACTATAAAAAGTGCTTAGAAGAACTAAAAAAAATAAACGAAAAAATTGATATTGCATTTATAGATCCTCCATATGAGGCAGATTTAGCGGTAGATGCAGTGAAAAAATTAATAGATTTAAACTTACTAAATGAGCAATCAAGTATCATAGTTGAAACAGATCAAGAACAAAGAGAAAAAGAAAAATTAGAAGCACTGGGAATAATGTTAAGTGACTGCAGGAAATATGGACGTGTTAGTTTATTATTTTTAAATCGAAAGGGGCTTTAGATAATGGAAATATTTACGTTATTAGAAACATTAGAAGATTTATTAGAAAATAGCAAAGGAGTACCTTTTTCTTCAAAATGTATTGTTGATAAAGAAGAGGCTTTGGAAATTATAAAAGAAATTATTTTAAAATTGCCTGATGAATTAAAACAAGCAAAATGGGTAAAAGAAGAAAGACAAAGAATTCTGGAAGAAGCACAAAAGGAAGCAGACGATGTTGTAAAAGAAGCAGAAAATAGAATTATTGCTATGATTGATGAACATGAAATTACTAGAAAAGCATATGAAAAGAAAGCAGAGATAATAGAAACTGCAAATGAAATGTCAAGAGAAATTTCAAAAGGAACAAAAGATTACGCAGACAATATGCTTGCAGGATTAGAAGTGGCATTAGAAGATGCATTAAATATTATAAAAAATAACAGAAAAGAGCTTCAATAAATACAAAATAGGAATCGAAATTTTAGCAATTGTTTTTGCAAAATAAATTTTCGATTTCTTATTTTTTTATGGAAAAAAAATAAGTTATATGATAGAATGAAAAAACAAACACGTATAGAGGAGGAGACATTAAATTGGCAAAAGCAAAGACAAAAAATAAAACCAAAAATGTTAAGAAACAAAAGAAAATGAATGAAGACATTGCTATTGTTATTATGATTGTAATTAGCGTATTACTTGCTGTTTTAATATATACAGAATCAGGATATATTGGTGCAAATTTAAGTCCAATGTTAGGTGGAATATGTGGACTTATGAAATATATAATTCCAATTGGAACATTTGGAATTGCAATTTATTTAGCTTATGATGATAAGAAGTATTTTACTTCTAAATTAACACAGTACGGAGGAGTACTACTTTGTATAGCAGCAGTCTTAAGTATTTATCAAATTTCAATTGGAAATATAAATCCAGATCAGGAATTTGGAGAATTAATACGGAAATGCATATAAATTAGGTCAAAGAAATATTGGCGGTGGTGTTATAGGTATTTTAGTTGCATTTCCATTTATTAAATTGCTCGGAACACTAGGAACAGTAATTTTAGCACTAGGACTTGCTATAGTATTTATAGTATTTATATTTGGATTTAAACCAAGTGAATTTATATCAGAATTTTTATATGATATGGAAGAAAGAAAAAATGAGAAGAAGGAATTAATATTAAAAGAAAAAGAAGAAAAAAATGTAAATAATAGAGGAAATAAAATTTATAATGTGGAGGAAGATAATTCTATTCCTACTCCGATTAAAGAGACTAGAAGAGAAAGAAAACAAAGAGAAGAAGAAGAAAAAAGAAGAAAAGCATTAGAAGTGGATCAATTAACAATAAATTTAGATGAAGAGGACGAAGAAAAAAGGGGATTTTTGAAAAAATTTAAGCATGGAAAAAATGATATTGTCCCAATTGGAAGTGATAATGGTTCTGCTACAAATCAGGCACCAGACTATATAGAAGAGAATTTATTTAAAAAAGAGCAAGAGACAAAAGAAGAAAAAACAAAGGAAGTTCTGCAACTGGAACATACATTAACTGTAGAAGATGAAAATTATGAATTCCCACCAATAACATTACTAAGTGAAGGAGAGAAAAAGGGAATAAAAGGTGGAAAGAAAGCTGTAACAGATACGGCGTCAAAATTACAAAAGACATTGTATAGTTTTGGAGTTTCAGCTAAAGTTGAAAATGTATCTGTTGGACCTGCAATTACAAGATATGAATTAAAACCAGCAGAAGGAGTAAGAGTAAGTAAGATTGCAAATTTAGCAGATGATATAGCTCTAAATTTAGCAGCTGAAACAATAAGAATTGAAGCTCCAATTCCAGGAAAACAGGCAGTTGGAATTGAAGTGCCAAATAAAGAAAATGAAATAGTACATCTAAGAGATATTATAGATACAGAAGAATTTTATAGTCATAAATCAAATCTAGCATTTGCACTTGGAAAAGATGTTGCTGGAAAAGAAGTTATAACAGACATTGCAAAAATGCCACATGTTCTTATTGCAGGTTCGACAGGTTCAGGAAAAAGTGTATGTATTAACACTTTAATAACAAGCATTATTTACAAAGCAAAGCCAAGTGAAGTAAAGCTTGTAATGGTTGATCCGAAAGTTGTAGAACTTTCAATATATAATGGAATACCACATTTGCTAATTCCAGTTGTAACAGATCCAAAAAAGGCAGCAGGAGCTTTAGCATGGGCAGTACAAGAAATGGTTAATAGATATAGCCTGTTTGCAAGCAAAAATGTTAGAGATATAAAAGGATATAATGAAGCAATTGTAAAAGAGGGCGGAGCTGAAAAATTACCACAAATTGTTATAATAATAGATGAACTTGCAGATTTAATGATGTGTTCACCAAAAGATGTTGAAGATGCAATTTGTAGACTTGCTCAAATGGCAAGAGCAGCTGGAATGCACTTAGTTATTGCAACACAAAGACCATCTGTTGATGTTATTACAGGTATTATTAAAGCAAATATTCCTTCTAGAATTTCTTTTGCAGTTTCATCACAAGTAGATTCTAGAACAGTTTTAGATATGGTTGGTGCAGAGAAGCTTTTAGGAAAAGGAGATATGCTATTTTATCCATCTGGGGCACCAAAGCCAGTTAGAGTTCAAGGAGCATTTGTTTCAGACAAAGAGGTTGAAAAGATTGTTGATTTTATTAAAGCAAATGGAGGAGAAACAACTTATAGAGAAGATATAATAGATAAAATTGAAAATGGAAATAATAATTCAGATAAAGATTTACAAGAACAGGATGAGGAAGATAACACTGATCCACTTTTAATGGAAGCAATAGATACAGTTGTAGAAACAGGACAAGCCTCTACTTCTTTTATACAAAGAAGATTTAAAGTAGGATATGCAAGAGCAGGAAGAATTATTGATCAGATGGAGGAAAGAGGAGTTATTTCTGGCTATCAAGGAAGTAAACCAAGAGAAGTACTAATGAGTAAAGAGCGATGGGAAGAATTGAAAATGCAAAATGCAAAAGCGTAAATCCATATAGCGGTTAGGAGAGTTGTTTTGAAGAAAAAAGATAATAGATTTTCAAGATTGAACTTAAATATGAAAGATTATAATGAAGAATTAGAAGCTATTTTAGATGAAAAGGGCTTTGACGGCGATGTACAAAGCCTAATACTTAGTATGTTTTATAAAATAGAAAATGCTTATCAAGATTATTATAATGTAAAAAAGCAAATGCCATCAAAAGAAGAGTTTATAAAAAAAATTTCAAATACAATAAAACGATATTGCAATGAAATTAAAATTATAAAACCAAAGGGAAAAAGAAACGAAATTGAATATAAAATTGATAAAGAAAGTGGGAGTATTCAATGTTTCCCAAATGAAGTATTATTGCTTTATTGTTTATTTGAACTTGCTATTATTAAATATGATAAGGATGATTTAAAAGAATGTGCTATAGTAGATTTATTACAAAGAGGCAATAGCTATAATTACCAAGAAGCAATTAGAGATTTTAATGGTTGGTCATGGACAGATTCACTAAATACTACTGAGGAAATTCAATATAATCTAATATATCAGAATTTACTTATGCTATTAGGATATGATGATATGCAGGAAATCCTATTAGCAGAAAAGAAGATAGATAAAATAAAAGAAAAATTAGAAAGTAAATATAATCAAGAAATAGTAGCAGATTTTTTATACAATTTTTCCAAAATTGCAGTAATATTAAAAGCAAATAATGATAAAGAATATAAAGAAAAATTATATGAACATTATAATCCACTAGCACAGGAACTTGAAAAAATTAGTGATAAAGAACAATTAATAGAATATATTGCAAGTAAAAAGAAAGATATAACAGATAACATACGAGAAATTGATAAATTATTAAATGATATTACTGCTTTAAGAATTGAATTTGAAGAAAGAAATAGTAAATTACCGAAAAACAAAAAAATATTTTCAATTAGTGAACTTGCAGATATTTATGAAGAAAAAAGAGAGAAACTTTTGAATGAAATGAAGGATTATAATAAACTAGTTGAACCAATGGAGTACATAAAACATAAAGAAGAATTAGAAAATGATTTGAAGTTCTTTGATGAATTAAATATTAAGGAAGATAAGAAGAACAATATAGAAAAAAACATAATTAAGCTACAAGAGGAATTTTTAAAGTGCTTTAGTGAAAAAATAAATAAAATTCAAGAAAAAAAGAAAGTTATATTTTTAATATATGATTTTAGATATTATTGCCTTTTAAGATATAAAAAGAATTATAAAATAATAAATTCATCTAAATTGAAAAGTTCAATAGTGCAAGTTTTAAAAGAATTAATAAGAAAAGCAGAAGAGTTAAAAGCTATAGAAAAAATATTTAATGATGATTTATCTAGTGTAGCAATCTTTAAAAAGATACTTCAAACAAGAGTTATTACACTTGAAAATATAAGTTTGCATATATTTAAAGAAACTGATAATTATAATATTAAATTTTATGATGGCAATATATTAGAAGGGGAAATAGATTTAGATTCTAACGAAATTAACACAAAAAAGAAAAAAGTAAAATTAATTATATAAAAGATCAGATAGAAAGGAATGATTTATAAAATGAATATTACATTTTTAGGTGCAGCAAAAACAGTAACTGGTTCCAACTTTTTAGTTGAAGCAGCAGGAAAAAAATTTTTAGTAGATTGTGGAATGTATCAAGGACAAGCAAAAGATGAACTTAAAAACGAAGAACCTTTTTTATTTAATGTAGACGAAATTGATTTTGTCCTACTAACACATGCACATATAGATCACTCAGGAAGGTTACCTAAATTATATAAAGAAGGATATAGAAACAAAATAATTGCTACAAAAGCTACATGTGACTTATGTGCAATTATGTTGCCAGATAGTGGACACATTCAAGAAATGGAAGCAGAATGGAAAAATAAAAAGAGAAAAAGAAAGGGCCAAAAAGAACTTCCACCATTATATACAGCCGAAGAAGCTGCAAAGTCACTTGAAATTTTTAGACCGGTAAAATATGATGAAATAATACAAATTGCTGAAAATATAAGTGTAAGATTTAATGATGCGGGTCATATGCTTGGTTCAGCTATTATTGAAGTTTGGGTAAATGAAGATGGAAAACAGATAAAAACTGTTTTTTCAGGGGATATTGGAAATAATGACATTCCACTTTTATCTTCTCCAACAATGATAGAGTCAGCAGATTATTTGGTTATGGAATCAACTTATGGTAATAGATTACATTTGAAGAATGATCAAAAAGCTCAAGACTTTTTAAGAATTGTCTCAGAAACATTAAATAAAGGCGGAACAGTAGTAATTCCATCTTTTGCTGTAGGCAGAACACAAGAAATTTTATATGAAATTAATAATTTAAAAGATGTAAAACATGATGAGGAATTTGAAAGAGAATATAAAACTTTAATGAGGACACCAGTGTATGTAGATAGTCCACTTGCAATTTCAGCAACAGAGGTATTTCAAGAAAATATGGACTTATTTGATGATGAAACACAAAAGATTATAAAATCAGGAGATAATCCTTTAGAGTTTCCAGGACTAAAATTCACAAGAACAGCAGATGAATCTAAAGAATTAAATGAAAAGAATGAATCATCTATTATTATTTCAGCAAGTGGAATGTGCGAAGTAGGACGTATTAAACATCACCTAAAACATAACTTATGGAATCCGAATAGTACAATTTTATTTGTGGGTTACCAAGCACCTGGAACATTAGGAAGAAAGATTGTAGATGGAGCAAAACAAGTTAAGATTTTTGGAGAAGACATTGCAGTTAATGCAAGAATTGAATATATTGAAGGATATTCTGGACATGCTGATCAAGAATGGTTATTAAACTTTGTTTATTCATTTATAAATAAACCAAAACACATTTTCTTAGTACACGGGGAACCAGAAGGTCAAGTTGTTTTAAAAGATAAAATAGAAGAAACTACTGAAATTTCTGTGACTATTCCTGATTTTGGAGAAAAATATGAGCTAAGTGATGAAATAAATGTAATTGATAAGGTTAAAGCAAGAAAAGCATCTGAATACACTCGTTTACAAGTTATAGAAAGAATGAAAACATTACAAGAAGAACTAAAAGACATGGAAGAAATCGTGAAAGAAGAAATGTTAACAGAAAGTGCAAAAGATGAAGAAATAGAAAGCTTAAATGAAAAAATGAAAGAGTTAGAAAAGCAAATTGTAAAAATAGTAGAAAATAAATAAAACAAAAGAGAAGGAGAAAATTAAGTTGGAAAAATTTTATAATGAAGCAGTAATTGGTAATAAAAAAATGCTTGCAACTTATAGTAAAAAAGGTGAATTATTAAGATTGTTTTACCCCAATGTAGATTTTAGACAATTTATTGATTATTTTCATATTGGACTTAAGATAAACGATTCACAAATAATATATTTACATGAAGATATAAACAATGTATATAATCAACAATATTTACAAGATACTAATATATTAAAAACTATAATTGAAAACAAATACTTTAAATTAAAGATAAGTCAAATTGATGCTATAACTATAAAAGATGATATATTAATAAAAAAATTTAAATTTATTAATGAAAATAATATAGATTTGAGAATTAACTTTTTGATTAATTCAAAAATGTTATCTAGTCAAGATAATCCTATATCTGCAAGGATTTTTGACGATACATTAATACAATATAATTATGACTATTCAGTTGGAATTTTTTCAAAAGAGAAAATAACAAGCTATCAGCTACACGATGTAAATAGAAATTTTGCAAGTGGTGTAATTGGTGGAAAAGACTATATTGGAATGTCTTCTAATTCTGCAATTAGCTATGATTTAGGAAGCTTAAAGCCAGGAGAAGAAAGAGAATTTACGCTTTTTATATACATGAAAGAAAATAAGGGAACAAAAATTGAAGAAAACATTGAAAACAGTATAGATAAAATCAGAAAATTTGAAGTAGATAAAAAAATTGATAGTATAAAAAAGTATTGGAGAAAATTTGTTAAGGAACATATAAACTTAGATACAAGTAATTTTAGTGAAAAATTAGATTTAATATATAAAAGAAGTATTTTGTTATTTCCGCTATTAATTAATTCAGAAACTGGTGGAATAATTGCGGCACCTGAAATTGATGAAGAAAGAAAAGTGTCTGGTGGTTATGCTTATTGTTGGCCAAGGGATGCAGTATTTATTACAAAGGCATTAGATATTCTTGGAATGTGTAATGAAGCAAAGGATTTTTATATTAAATTTTGCAAAAATACACAAAGTAAAAATGGAATGTGGGAACAGCGTTTTTACACAAATGGAAATCTAGCTCCTTGTTGGGGATATCAAATTGATGAAACTGCAAGTGTTATATATGGAATATGCGAACATTATAAATTTAAGAAAGATATAGAATTTTTAAAACAAAGTATAAAAATGTGTGAAAACGCAGTGGAGTTTTTGTTTAAGTATATCGAAAATTTATTAGAGATTGATGAAGAAGATTCTGTAAAAAAAGAGATTGAATTAAAAAATAAAAATACAAACAAAATAGAAGTGCACTTAAGTTATGATTTATGGGAGATGAATGAAGGAGTTCATTTGTATTCTCTTGCAAGTATTTTTTCTGCTTTTGATGCTATGATCTATATGGATGAGGAGTTACAAAAAAATAATAACTCTAATCGTATAAAACAAGAGATTGTTTTAAATAGAAAGTTAAAATTAGAGAAATATAAAGATTTAATAAAAAAATATATAACAAATAATTTTTATGATGAAAAGCAAAAAATCTTCTACAGAAATCTAACAGATAAGAAGATGGATATTAGTTTACTTGGAATATTTGTTCCATTTGGATTGCTTTCTACATCTGAAAAAAGTGCGAAAAATTTAGCAGAAAAAATAAATATGACTTTAAGAACTTACACTGGAGGCTATTTAAGATTTGAAGGAGATAATTATTATGGGGGAAAAAATCCATGGGTTATTTCTACTTTATGGATGGCTTTATATTATATTAAAGCTGATAAAAAAAATAAAGCTATGGAATGTCTAGATTTTGTTGTGAAGACTGCTTCAGAAAATGGTCTTTTGGCAGAACAAGTTGATAATTTGCGGTGTAAATCCAGCATGGGTTAATGGACTTGGATGGTCACATGCAATGTTTGTACTTGTTCTAAATGCATTAAATGATGAATCTAATTCTTGACTTTACCTTTAAATTAAGAATTGGATTTTGAATAGGAAAGGAAGAAATATAGTGGCTAAGGGTAAAACTGTGTTTGTGTGTAGCGAATGTGGATATGAATCTGCAAAATGGCTTGGAAAATGTCCTGGATGTGGACAATGGAATTGCTTTTATGAAGAAAAGATTGTAAAGGATTCTAAATCTTCTTTTTCTAAAATTGATAATTTAAAAAATGCTACTCCAGAAAAACTAAGCGATGTTAAAGGAAAAGAAGAAGTTAGAGTAAAAACTGGATTAAATGAATTAGATAGAGTTCTTGGTGGAGGAATTGTTAAAGGTTCATTAATTTTAGTTGGTGGAGAACCAGGCATCGGGAAATCAACTCTTATTTTACAACTATGTGATAAAATGCAAGGAGAAGGAAAGGTACTTTATATTTCACGGAGAGGAATCAGCACAACAAATAAAAATAAGAGCAGATAGATTAAATATTAACAATGATGACATTATGTTCTTAGGCGAAACAGATATTGATTTAATTCAAGAGACAATTTTAAAATTAAATCCAAAGCTTGTTGTAATAGATTCAATTCAAACAATGTATTCTGAGGAAATTACTTCTGCAGCTGGAACGGTTAGTCAAGTAAGAGAAATTACGGCAAGGCTTATGAAAATTTGCAAAATAAATGAAATTACAACTATTATTATTGGACATGTAACAAAAGAAGGAAATATTGCAGGACCTAGAGTATTAGAGCACATGGTAGATACGGTATTATATCTAGAAGGAGAAAGGTATTTTTCATATCGTATTTTAAGAGGTGTAAAAAACAGATTTGGTTCTACTAATGAAGTGGGAATGTTTGAAATGCAAAATGAGGGAATGGTTGAAATTACAAATCCTTCTTCTATTCTTATTTCAGAAAGAGATGATAATCCCTCAGGTTCTGCAATTGTTGCAACTATTGAGGGAACCAGACCTTTGCTTATTGAACTTCAAGCTTTAACAACTCCAACTGTTTTTGGATTCCCAAGAAGAACAGCAAATGGTATTGATTATAATAGATTAACATTGCTTATGGCTGTTTTAGAAAAAAGAGCGGGATTTATGCTTGGAAATCAAGACGTATACTTAAATGTTGTAAGTGGAATAAAAATATCGGAACCAGCAGTAGATTTGGGAATAATTGCTTGTGTAGCATCAAGCTTTAAAAATGTAAGCATACCAAAAGATTTGGCTCTTATTGGAGAAGTTCGGACTAACAGGAGAAATAAGAACTGTAAATTTAATCGACAAAAGATTAAAAGAAGCCGAAAAACTTGGATTTAAAACTTGTTTTATTCCAGAAAATAACAAAAAACTATTGAAAGAAAATTATAAATTAGATATAATAGGTCTGAAAAATATCAATGATGCAATGAAAAAATTAGGTCTAAAATAATTTTCAAGACAATGCATCCAAAGTAAACTACGATGGGAGTGATATAAATTGTCTTTAAAGAAGGATGATGTAATTACAGAAGTTCTTAAATTAATTGCACCTGGAACACCTATAAGAGAAGGATTAGAAAATATTTTAAAAGCAAAAACAGGAGCATTAATTGTAATTCGGAGATTCAAAAGAAGTTCTAGATTTAGTAGATGGAGGATTTAGATTTGATGTAGAATACACCTCATCTAGACTATATGAACTTGCTAAAATGGATGGTGCAATTATTCTAAGTGCAGATTTTAAACGTATTTTATATGCAAATGCACAATTGATACCATCATCTGATATTGCAACAAATGAAACTGGAACAAGGCACAGAACAGCAGAACGTACTGCAAAACAATCTGGTGAATTAGTTATAAGTATATCGCAAAGAAGAAGTTTAATTACAATTTTTAAAGGAAACTCAAGATATGTTTTAGAAGATACTTCTAAAGTTAGTGCAAAAGCAAATCAAGCACTTCAAACTGTTGAAAAATATAAAAAAGTATTTGATAGTAAACTAAGCATATTAAATGAATATGAGTTTAACGATATAGTTACATTAGAAAACGTAATAATTGCAATACAAAGAGCAGAAATGGTAATGAAAATTGTAGACGAAGTTCAAAGGGCAATTTATGAACTTGGAGAAGAGGGAAGACTGTTACAAATGCAATTACAGGAGCTAACAGGTGACTTAGAAAAGGAAGAATTATTAATAATAAAAGACTATATTGCACCAGGAAAGAAAAGAACAAATACAAAAGTTTTAGAAGACATCAAATTATTATCACATGAAGAATTAATAAAAGAGCAAGTAATCGCAAAATTATTAGGCTATGGAGATTTTGATAATTACGATGAAGTAGGTGTGTATACAAGAGGATATAGAATTTTAAGCAAAATACCTAGAATGCCAAGTAATATTGTTGAAAACCTAGTTAAATCATTTAAATCTTTCCAACATATTTTAAGTGCGGATATTCCGCAACTTGATGATGTAGAAGGAATTGGAGAGGTAAGAGCAAGAACAATTAAACAGTCATTAAAAAGAATGCAAGAACAATTTGTATTTGATAATTTGATACTATAAAGAAAAAATTTGGAGGGAAAACGATGGAAAAAGTAAAGAATATTAGTTTAATCATAGCTATTGTAGTTGTTTTAGTTTTAATTTCTACAGTATGCTTTGAAATTTACAAAAATGTTACAATGGAGGTAAAAAATCCAATTGCTACAATGGAAGTAGAAGGATATGGAACAGTGAAAATAGAGCTATATCCAGATCAAGCACCTGAAACAGTTGCTAATTTTATTAAACTTGCAAATAATGGTTTTTATAATGGATTAACTTTCCATAGAACAATACCTGATTTTATGATTCAAGGTGGAGACAAAAATGGAGATGGAACAGGTTCTCCAACATTAAAGAACTTATTAGGTGATAGTGCAGAAGATAAAGAATATGCAATTAAAGGAGAGTTTTTAGCAAATCAAGTTAAAAATACTATAAAACATAAAAAAGGTACTATTTCTATGGCAAGATCTGATTATAGTAGTTTAGGTCTTAATGAACAAGGTTATAATTCAGCAGGTTCTCAATTTTTTATAGTTACAACAGATATGACATCTTCACTAGATGGAAGTTATGCAGCATTTGGGCAAGTAACTGAAGGATATGATATAGTAGAAAAAATTGCTAATGTAGATGTTGTTACAAGAGATGAAAATGCAGAAGAAGGTTTAAATAAACCAGTTAATCCACCAGTTATAAAAAGTTTAAGTGTCGAGACATTTGGAGTTGATTATGGAACTCCTGAAACATTAGATGTATTTGATTATCAAAGCTATTTACAACAATTGTATGGAATAAATAATGGAAATGCAACAATTAATACAGAAAATACAGACAACACAGAAACTGATGCAGAAAATACTAATGTTCAAGAATAATTTAATAAAATATTAATTTTA
>USCV01000019.1 GCA_900553225.1 uncultured Clostridium sp.
TACAAAATTTATCTATTAATTATATAGACAAAAATAGTAATGGAGAAATAATTTCATATTTTACAGTGGACGCAGAAAATATACTTATAGCAATAATGCAAGGTGTTCCAAAAATTATAAATGGAGCATGTATTATACTTGGCTCAATTATTATAATGCTTGGTATCAATTTTACTATGGGAATTATAACAATTTTTTCAGCACCTATTATGTACTTTTTATCTAAATTTGTTACTAATAAAACAAATCATATGTTTAAAAACAGAGCAGATATTGTATCTTACTTAAATGGTATAGTACAAGAAGGAGTTACATCGAAAAAGACAATAACAGATTTCAATTATCAAAGTACTTCTTTTAATAAATTTAAAAATGTAAATGAAAATTTGTATAAAGTAGGTAGAAAAGCACAATTTTACTCTTCACTTACAAACCCATTTACAAGATTTGCTTATAATATAACATATATAATAGTTGGAATTACAGGGGTCATTTTATGTAGTTTAGGAAAAATTACAGTAGGTACAATTTCTAGTTTTTTTATATATGCCAACCTTTTTGCAAGGCCATTTCAAGAAATAACTTCAATTATTACAGAAATTCAAATTGCAATTGCTTCAGCTAAAAGAATACGTAAATTTTTAAGAAAAGAAGAGGAAAAGTATATTATCAAAAACTCAGATATAAAAATACAAGGAAGTATTGAATTTAAAAATGTTTCTTTTTCATATGAAAAAGGAAAAAAGTTTATTGAAAACATGAACCTTAAGGTAAGAAAAGGTGAAAAAGTGGCTATTGTGGGGAAAACAGGTTCTGGAAAAACAACAATTGCTAATTTAATAATGAGATTTTATCATATTAATTCTGGAGAAATTTTAATCGACGGAGAAAATATAGAAAATATTCCATTAGATGTACTTAGAAAAAATATAGGAATTGTTTTACAAGATACTAGGCTTTTTACAGGAACGGTAAAAGATAATATTTCTTATGGAAATAAGAGAGCTTCAGAAGAAGAAATTAAAAATGCAGCAAAGCTTGCAGGAGCTGATGAATTTATAATGAAGCTTCCAAACGGTTATGACACTGTTTTGAATAACGAATCAACATTATCAGAAGGAGAACTTCAACTTCTTACAATAGCAAGAGTCATTTTAACTAAGCCACCTATTCTAATTTTAGATGAGGCGACAAGTAATGTAGATATTATTACTGAAAATAAAGTCCAAAAGGCTTTTTCGAGTTTGATGAAAGATGCAACTACTTTTATTATTGCACATAGACTGTCAACTACAAAATCAGCTGATAGAATTATTGTTATTGAGAATGGAAATATTGTAGAAGCGGGAAATTATGAAGAATTAATGGAAAAAAGAGGAAAGTATTTTGAACTGTATTCAAGTTAAAAAGGTTGTTTCAAATATGATTTAAAGAGAATAAAAACAAAAAAGAATATATACGATGAATGTTGTAATATATTCTTTTTTAATAAATCTCATTTTAACTTTAAATTAAAGTTACGGATTACAAAAATTAATTTGTATGAATATAATATATTCTATAGTTCCTTACTATTTTCAGAAGTCATATTTAAGAACGGATACATTTTTTTAAGTGTTTTTTTATAATCCAAAAGTTGCACTAATTTACTTCCATTAGTATATTCATACATAAATGGTAGATTGTAACCAGCCTTGAAATCATTGTTTTTGTATTTTTTTTGGACCTCCTCTGGATTTACACATTTATATTTCCAGTGAGCAGTATCTCCAAATGTATCAGAATAGTCTTGCTCTATTGTTTTATACTGAACTTCAAACATTGGAAATTTATCCATTTGATAATCTACATGTTGTAAGCTATTAATATCTTGTATTGTATTTGCTTTTAAACAATAATATACATGTTTAGCGTTATGTGTCGGAACAGAAGAATTACTTGCCTTTGGTTTTTTTTCTCTAGTAACTGTTGCGTATTTAAGCAGTTCATTTTGCAAAATTTTAAGTTCTTTTTCTGTAGCACCGATAAATGTAATTCCAAATATATCATCCAATTTTTTTTGCTTTTCGGAATTATGATTATTTAAAGCACTTTTTAAAGACTTAATACGTGCTATGAATTTAACGTGTTCTGATAAAGTACCTATGGATTTTAATGACTCTATTTTAACTGCAAAGAAATTTAGCAGAGCGATAAATGGCTGTTTTTGCTCTGAAACATAATCCATATAAAGAGATGATGCCTCCATATCATCTGGTTTATAAATTTTATATTCATATTTTTCTCTAAAATCACTTTCATTTGACATAACAATACCTCCATATAAATATAATATAACATTATTTTACGAATATGTAAAATATTTTTAAATTTGTAATTATAATATTGACTATAAATAAAAAGAAAATGACGATTTTGTCTTGATTTTTTGTCGAAAATTATATATAATAGATGAAATTTTTGAAAATTGAAGGAGATGTATTAAAATGAAAAAAACAAAAATTATTTGTAGTATCGGACCTGCCAGCACAGCTCCAGAAGTAATGAGCAAAATGGTAGAGGTAGGAATGAATGTAGCACGTATCAACTTTTCTCATGCAACAATGGAAGAAAGAAAAGCTGTTGTAGAATCTGTACATAAAGTAAGAGAGATGACAAAGAAAAATGTTGCTATATTATATGATACAAAAGGACCAGAATTTAGAAGTGGAATGCTTGAAAATGATGAAATTACTCTAGTAGAAGGAAAAACAATTAGATTAGTAAAAGAAAATGTTTTAGGAAATGAAGAAAGAATTTCTGTAAATCATCCACAAGCAATTGACAATTTGAAAGTTGGTTCAATTGTTCTATTAGAAAATGGATTAATGAAAATTGAAGTAATATCTGTTGAAGAAGATGGAGTTACATGTAAAATCATAAATGGTGGTGTATTAGGAAATAAAAAGAGCTTAAATGCACCAGGTGTAAAATTAGACATACCATTTATTAGTGATATTGATAGAGAAGATATAATTTATGCTTGTGAACATGAAGGAGATTTTATTGCCCTTTCTTTTGTATCTTGCAAAGAAGATGTATTAGCAGCAAGAGAAATCTTAAAAGAATATAATAGAGAAGATATGAAAGTAATTTCAAAAATTGAAAGTACAACAGGTGTTGAAAATTTAGACTCTATTATAGATGTATCAGATGGTATAATGGTTGCTCGTGGAGATTTAGGTGTAGAAGTTCCAATGCAACAATTACCAAAATATCAAAAATTAATGATTCAAAGATGCCGCGAAAAAGGAAAATTTGTTATTGTTGCAACAGAAATGTTAGAATCAATGAAAAAGAGTGCAAGACCAACAAGAGCTGAGGTTTCAGATGTTGCAAATGCAGTACTAGATGGAACAGATGCTGTAATGCTTTCAGGAGAAACAACAGTTGGTAAATTCCCAATAGAGGTAGTTCGTTACATGGCTGAAATTTGTAGAGATACAGAAGAATACTATGACTATGATTATGAATTTGCATCAGAAAGAGAAATTAATATTACTGAAACAATTGCAAATAGTGTTGTAAATGCAGTAAGTGTACTAGATATAGATTTAATTATTGCATCAACTGTAAGTGGAGATACAGCAAGAAGAATTAGTAATTTAAAACCAAGATGTTTAATTCTAGCTGCAACAAACTCTGAAGCTGTTGCACGTTCACTTGCTTTAAATTATGCTGTTTATCCAACTATAGTTCCAGCTTCTGAAAGTACAGATGAAGTAATTTCTATTGCAAAAGAAAAAGCAAAAGAAATTATGGGAGTAAAATCAGGAGATATAATTGCAATTACAGGTGGATTCCCAAAAAACGGAGCAAGAACAACAAATCTATTAAAAATTGAAGAAGTCTAATTAAGAAAAAAGTTTGAGTATCAAAATATACTCAAATTTTTTTTCACACAAATTTCACACAAAATGAGAAAAAAGGTATTGACAATACCACAATTTGGATATAATATATATTAAGTTTAGCAGTCAAACTAAAAGAGTGCTAAAAAGAGGGGCAAAAAAATGTTAGATAATCGTAAAAAAAGAATATTACAAGCTATTGTTGATGAATATATAAACACAGCAGAACCAGTAAGTTCAGGAAGTATTGTTAATAAATACGGATTAGATTTCAGTAGTGCAACCATTCGAAACGAAATGGCAGAGTTAGAAAAAGTAGGTTACCTAGATAAACCACATACATCAAGTGGACGTGTTCCATCAGCAAAAGGCTATAGATTTTATGTAGATGAATTAATAAACGAAGATGATATAAGCTTAGAAGAAATCAAGTATATTAGTTCAAAATTAGAAACAAAAGTAAATGAAATAGAAGAGCTAACAAAAATTGCAACAAATACAATATCCGAAATAACGCATTATACAACAGTAGCAATTGGCGCAAGAACTAATATGCAAAATATAGAAGAAATAAAATTTGTTTCATTAGGAAGCAGAATGCTTATGGCTGTTATTTTAACAGATAGTGGAATTATAAAAGAAACAATTATAAAATTTGATGAGGATCTTAAAGACGAACAGGTTGAAACCTTGAATTTTATATTTAACAATAAATTAAAAGGAAAACCATTAGATACAATTAATGGACCACTTGAAAAATATATATTTTCAGAAATGAATTATAGTTTAAAAGTTATCAAACCAATAATGGAGCAAATTAATAAAGTTGTAAACGAAGAATCCAAAATATATCTAGAAGGGGCAAACAAGTCATTTGATCTTCCTGAGTTTAAGAGCTTAGAAATGGCAAGAAATTTTATTAATGTATTAGACACAAAAGAGTTAGTACTTGATATATTAGATTCAGGACTTGCAAATGATATAAATGTTTACATAGGAAATGAGACAGAACATGATGAACTGCGAAACTTCAGTATTGTAACATTTAAACACAAAATTGCAAACAAAGATATTGGAACAATAGGAATTATAGGTCCAACTAGAATGAATTATTCAAAAGTAATTTCTGTTATGAAATATATTAGTAAAAAATTAAATGGATATTAAGAAAGTGAGGGATAATATGCAAGAAGAAAAAGAAAATGAAGTTAACTTAGAATCAAACCAAGATTTAAAAAAATTAATGGAGGAAATTGATAGTAAAAAAGCTGAAATAGAAGAAAAAGATGATAGACTAAAAAGATTAATGGCAGAATTTGATAATTTTAAGAAAAGAAGTCAAAAAGAAAGAGATGTACTTTATAATTCTTTGGTTTCAGAAATTTTTCAATCATTATTACCAGTAATAGACAACTTAGAAAAAGCAGTATCTGCAAAGACAGAAGATGCTGGATATAAACAAGGCGTTGAAATGGTGCTTAAACAATTTCAAGATGTTCTTAATGCAAATGGCATAAAAGAAATTGAAAGTGTTGGAAAAACATTTAACCCCGAATTACACGAAGCAATCGGAACAGTTACAGATGAGTCTTTGGGTGAAAAAGAAATTAAAGAAGAATATAGAAAAGGCTACATTATTGGAGATAAAGTAATTAGACATTCACTTGTAGTTGTAGCCAATTAATATAGCACAAAAGATGATAGAAAAAAATAAATTTTGAAAGTTAAAATTAGGAGGAATGAAAAAATGGGAAAAATTATAGGTATCGATTTAGGAACAACAAATTCATGCGTTGCAGTTATGGAAGGTGGAGAACCAGTTGTAATTCCAAATGCGGAAGGAAACAGAACAACACCATCAGTAGTTGCATTTTCAAAAAATGGAGAAAGATTAGTAGGTCAAATTGCAAAACGTCAAGCAGTTACAAATCCAGATAATACTGTAATTTCTATAAAAAGAAAAATGGGAACAAGCGAAAAGGTAAAAATTGAAGGTGATGAATTTTCACCACAAGAAATTTCAGCAATGATTCTTCAAAAATTAAAAACAGATGCAGAAAATTATTTAGGACAGAAAGTAACTCAAGCTGTAATCACTGTACCCGCATATTTTACAGATAGCCAAAGACAAGCTACAAAAGATGCAGGAAAAATAGCTGGACTTGAAGTATTAAGAATTATAAATGAGCCAACAGCAGCGTCACTTGCATTTGGTATGGACAAAGAAGATCAAGACCAAAAAATCATGATCTATGATTTGGGTGGAGGAACATTTGATGTTTCTATCCTAGATATAGGAGATGGTGTATTCGAAGTTTTAGCAACAAGTGGAAATAACCACTTAGGTGGAGATGACTTTGATCAAAGAATTATAGATTACCTAGTATCAGAATTCAAAAAATCAAATGGAATTGATTTAAAAACAGATAAAATGGCAATGCAAAGACTAAAAGAAGCAGCTGAAAAAGCTAAAATCGAGCTTTCAGGAATGCAACAAACAAATATTAATTTACCATTTATTACAGCAGATAGTACAGGACCAAAACACTTAGATGTAAACTTAACAAGAGCTAAATTTGAAGAATTAATCAGTGATTTACTAGAAGAAACTAAAAAACCAGTATTACAAGCATTAAAAGATGCAGGAATAACTGCAGATGCTCTTCATAAAGTGTTATTAGTTGGTGGTTCAACAAGAGTTCCAGCGGTTCAAGATATTGTTAAAAAAATAACAGGAAAAGAACCAGATAAAGGAATTAACCCTGATGAATGTGTTGCAATTGGTGCAGCAATTCAAGGTGGTGTTCTTTCAGGAGATGTAAAAGACTTAGTATTATTAGATGTTACACCTTTATCTTTAGGAATTGAAACATATGGTGGAGTATTTACAAAATTAATCGAAAGAAATACAACAATACCAACTAAAAAATCACAAATATTCTCTACAGCAGCTGATGGTCAAACAAGTGTAGAAGTACACGTATTGCAGGGTGAAAGAGAAATGGCTGCATATAATAAAACACTTGGAAGATTCCAACTATCAGGAATTCCAGCAGCACCACGTGGAGTACCACAAATTGAAGTAACATTTGATATTGACGCAAATGGTATAGTTCATGTATCTGCAAAAGATATGGCAACAGGAAATAGCCAACAAGTTTCTATTACTGCTTCAACAAACTTAACAGATGAAGATATTGATAAAGCAGTAAAAGATGCAGAAGCACACGCAGCAGAAGATAAAAAGAGAAAAGAAGAAATCGAAGTTAGAAATAATGCTGAAAGTTTAGTATATAATTGCGAAAAAACTTTAACAGATTTAGGTGATAAAATTAGTGGAGAAGAAAAAGCAAAAGTTGAAACAGAAATAGATAATGTTAAAAAATCATTAGAGGGCTCTGATACAGAAGCTATTAAACAAGCAACTGAAAAATTAACAACAGTATTTTATTCAATTTCAGAAAAACTTTATAATCAAAATGCAGCGAATGCACAAGCTGCAACAGGTGAAAATAATGCAGAAGCATCTCAAGGACAAAGTTCAGGTGAAAACGGAAATGTATATGATGCAGATTACAAAGTAGAAGATGATAATAATAAATAAAATAATTAGAAAATAAAGATAAGGAGACAGACATGAAGTTGTAAAAAGTTTAGTTGTCTGTCTCTTTAAAATAATATTGTGTTTTGGGAGGAAACAATGGCACAGAAAAGAGACTATTATGAAGTATTAGGAGTTGACAAAAGCGCAACAGATGAAGAACTAAAAAAGGCTTACAGAAAAATGGCAAAAAAATATCATCCTGATGCAAATCCAGATAACAGAAAAGAAGCAGAAATAAAATTTAAAGAAATTAATGAGGCATATGAGACATTGTCAAATCCTCAAAAAAGGAAAATGTATGATCAATTTGGACCAGATGGTCCTGCAGGTTTTGGAGGAGGAAATCCCGGAGGTGGATATTATTCTTATTCAACATCTGGATTTGATGGATTTAGCGACTTTGGAGATTTAGGAGATATATTCTCTTCTTTTTTCGGTGGAGGCTTTGGTGGACAAAGAACTTCAAGAAATAATAATGGACCAAGAAAAGGTGCAGATTTAAAATATAATATGGATATATCTTTTGAGGAATCTTATTTGGGAGTAGAAAAAGAAATTAATATTTCAAGAAATGAAACATGTACAGTTTGCCATGGAAATGGTGCAAAACCAGGAACAGCAATTGAAAATTGTAATGTCTGTGGAGGAACGGGTCAAGTAAGGCAAGTACAAAATACAATTCTAGGACAAATGCAGACAACAAGAACATGTAGCAATTGCAATGGCACTGGAAAGGTAATAAAAGTTCCCTGCGAAAATTGTAGAGGAAAGGGAACAATAAGAAAACAAGCTAAAATTAAGGTAAAGATTCCAGCTGGAATTGATGATGGCCAAACAGTAGTATTAAGAGGCGAAGGTGAGCCAGGTACAAAAGGCGGAGAAAAAGGAGATTTATACATAAATATCAGAGTAAAAAAACATAGCATCTATACAAGAAATGGAAACAATGTTTTTTGCAATATACCAATTACTTTTACTCAAGCAACACTTGGTGCCGACATTGAACTACCAATGGTAGATGGAACAAAAGTTAATTACAAAATTCCTGATGGTACACAACCAGGAACAAAGTTTGTTATAAAAAACAAAGGTTTTAAAGCAGTGAATGGAAATTATCAAGGTGATTTTATTTTTGAGGTACAAGTTCAAGTTCCAAAACGTTTAAGCAAAGAACAAAGAGAGCTTTTAGTTCAACTTGCTAAAACTATGAATGAACAACCACCAGTTAAAAAAAGAGGACTTTTTGGATAAATTCTAATATTTTAAAATGAAAAAACTTAAAGGTATTTTGCTTTTAAGTTTTTTTGTAAATAATAAAAACTAAAGTAACAAATAATGCGTCAATTCAAGAAACAATAGAATAAAAAAATGATTAATAATAATTTAATGTTACTACATAAAATTGAGTGTTGAAAAAAATGAATTAGTGTAATAAAATATATAAAAGTATTTTATTGAAGGAGTAATTATGCCAAAGTTTTTTATTAAAAATAATCAAGTAAAAGGTGAATATATTGATATTACAGGAGATGATGTAAATCATATAAAAAATGTTTTAAGACTTAAAATTGATGATTGTATACAGGTTTGCAATAGTGATACAGGAAATAATTATAAAGCTCAAATAGTTAGCGTAGAAAAGAGTAATATAAAATGTTCTATTATAGAAAAGTTAAATTCTACTGTAGAATCTAATGTATATATACATATTTTACAAGGACTTCCTAAAGCAGATAAAATGGAGCTTATTATTCAGAAGTGTACAGAACTTGGTGTACAAGAAATTACACCAGTAAATATGGAAAGATCAATTGTTAAGTTGAATCCAAAGGATGAAACAAAAAAAATACAAAGGTGGCAGAAAATTGCAGAAGTTGCTGCAAAACAAAGTGGTAGAGATAAGATTACTCAAATAAATAATATAGTAAAATTTAAAGATATTTTTAATGTCTTAAAAGATTATGATGCATTTTTAGTAGCATATGAAAAAGAAAAAGAAAACACTCTAAAAAAAGAGCTAATTAAATTAAAAGAGGTCAGTTCCCCTAAAGTTGCTGTACTTATTGGACCAGAAGGTGGAATAGATGATGAAGAAATTAAAATTCTTAAAACGAATAATACTAAAATAATAACACTTGGAAAAAGAATATTAAGAACAGAAACTGCACCACTTGCCATTTCTAGTATAATTCAATACGAGCTTGAAAAGTAAGGAGAGAAAAAATAAATGAGTGAAAAATTAGAAGAAAAGAATACTATTAAAGACCAAGAAAAAACAATGTTGGATGAAAAGAATGATAATGTTGAAACAGGTAATAAGCAAGAAAAAGCTAAAACAAAAAGAAGAACAACTACGAGAACAAAAACAGCTAAAAGCCAATTAAATGAAGAAAAAAGTGAGACTGAAAGCCAAGATGCTGAAAATAAAATAAAGGCAAGAAAAGCAACATCTAAAAGTAGTACAAAAAGTAAAGCTAGCTCAAAATCTAAAGCTGAGGAAGAAAATGCAGAAAAAAAGAAACAAACAAAACCAAAAGCCACAAGAAAAACTACTAAAACGAAAAGTAGCCAAGAAGATGCTAGCACAAAAACAACAAAGGTACAAAACAATAAATTAGAAGAAAAAAAGACAAAATCAGAAAAGAGTAATAAAAAAGTTGATGAACCAGTAGAAAAGCAAGAGCAAGATAATGAAAAGAAAAAACAATCTAATAAAAAAAGAAGTAATAACTCTAAAATAAAGAAAAATGAGAATGAATTAGTTAATGAAGAGATAGATGCGAATAAGCAAAAAAATGATGATACGAAGATTAAGGTTGAAAAAAATAATAAAAACAAAGAAGAACAAACCGAAGCTGAGAAAGAAGAAAAAACATTAGAAGTTGAAGAAAAGGAAATAGGGGAAATTGGAAAGATAATAAAAGAAGAAAGAAGAAAAAAGTTACCAGATGATGAACGAACGAAAATTATAAAGCAAAGTATATATAATGGTCTCATAGCAATAACTATTTCTTTATATTTTCTATTTCTAGGTTTAGGTTTTAAAAATATTGAAAAAGGAATTTTTATAACTGATCTTAAAGTATTTAGTGTATCTATTCTTGTTATAGCTATTTTTCTATTTGAAAAATCGTATAAAATGGAGAATAAAAAAATTGTCTTATATGGCATTGAAGTGTTAAGTATTGCAATATGTACAATTGCCTTATTATATGTGTGTATTATAAGTCAAAATATATTTTTATTAATAACAATATGTATGGCTGTAGTATCAATTGCATATTACATAATAAAAATTTTATTAAACTATATTTTAACTAAAAGAAAGTATAATATAGAAAATAATGAATTAAATGTTATTTCAAAAGAAGAGGTAGAATAAATGAAAAGTATGACAGGATTTGGTAGAGCCAAATTGAATTTGAATCAAAAAGAATATAGTGTTGAAATAAGATCGGTTAACCATAAATATTGTGATATTTCTATTAAAGTCCCAAGAAATATTAGTTATTTAGAAGAAAAAGTAAAAAAGGCTATATCTAACAAAGTTGCAAGAGGAAAAATTGATGTTTTAGTTAATTTTTATGATTATGGATGTCAAAAGAAAAATTTAATAATAAACAAAGACCTTGCAAAATTATATATAAGTGAATTCAAGAATCTAGCAGAAGAAACAGAAATTGATAGTAAAATTCGAATAACAGATATATGCAGAATACCAGAAATTATGCAATTGCAAGTTTCAGAAGAAGGAGAAGAAGAAATAGAACAAGGGCTTGAAAAATGCATGCAAGAGGCAATTAAAAGCTTAGATGATATGAAAATAGCAGAAGGCAAGAAAATAAAAGACGATTTAAGCTTGCGAATAGACGAAATAGAAAACATGGTTTCCAAAATTTGTGAATATTCTACTGGACTTATTGAAGAATATGTAGTAAAATTAAGGGAAAGAATAAATAAACTAAAGATGACAGAAATTATTGATGATACAAGAATTGCACAAGAGACAGTAATATATTCAGATAAGTGTTCTATAGATGAAGAAATAACAAGACTAAAAAGTCATATTCAACAATTTAGACATTTATTAGAAGTAGAATTTCCAGTTGGAAAAAAATTAGACTTTATAATTCAAGAAATGAATAGAGAAACAAATACAATTGGTTCGAAATCAGTAAAATTAGAAATTACAAATTTAGTAATTGAAATGAAAACTGAGCTAGAAAATGTTAGAGAGCAAATTCAAAATATTGAATAAAGGAGAGTGATTTTATGCAATTAATAAATATAGGGTTTGGAAATATTGTATCAGCAAATAGAATTATTGCTATTGTTAGTCCAGAATCAGCACCAATCAAAAGAATTATTCAAGAAGCAAAAGATAGTAAAACAGCAGTAGATGCTACTTATGGAAGAAAAACCAGGGCGGTTCTTATAATGGACTCAGGACATATTATATTGTCAGCTGTCCAACCAGAAACAGTTGCTGGAAGATTAGAAAAAGAAGAAATAGAAGAAAGCAAAGAATAAGGAGGAATTTTATTATGATGGTAAAACCAACAGTATCAGAATTACTAAAAAGTGCAGATAACAGATTTGAACTTGTTATTGCAACATCAAAAAGAGCAAGACAAATTGCATCAGGAAGCGAAAAATTAACAGATAAAAATGATGAAAAACCTGTAACAATTGCTGCAGATGAAATAGCAGAAGGAAAAGTTAAAATTGAAAAAGAGGTATAGTATGAAAAAGAATATTATTACAATAGCTGGAGATCTAGCAAGTGGGAAAAGTAGGGTTACAGACATTCTAAGACAAGATTTAAATTATGAAATATATCGTAATGGAGAGTATGTTAGAAAGCTAGCAAAAGAAAAAGGACTAAATATAACTAGCTTTAACGAATATTTAAAAGATCATCCAGAAATAGATCAACAAATTGAAAAAAGTGCAGCAGAATATGCAAAAACACATGACAATTTAATTGTAGACGCGCGACTTGGATGGTACGCAATACCAAACTCATTTAAAATATATTTAAAAGTTGATATAGATGTTGCTGCAAAACGTGCTTTTGAGGATGAAAATAGAAAAGAAACAGAAAAATTTGAAACTATTGAAGAACAAAAGGCAGATATGATAAGAAGATACAAACTAGAGAATGAGCGCTTTTTTAAATTATATGGTGTTAGAAAAGAAGATATGTCAAATTATGACTTAGTTGTAGATACAACAAACAGTACTGTAGAAAAAACAGCTAAGCTAATAGAAGAGGAATATCGAAAATGGCTTAATACTTAAAATTTGGAAGTTTTAACATATAAAAGCGAAAAATTAAGTAATATAGGTTTACTCAGTATTTGAGATTAGAAATAATATTCTAATTCTCTTTTTTTTTCTCGAAAATTATAGTATAATAAATGCAAATTATTAGGAGAAAAATATGATAGCAGAAGTTATAATTAATAGTAATGTAAAAAATTTGGACAAAACATTTGATTATAATATTCCAATAGAACTTGAAGATAAAGTTAAAGTTGGCAGTAGAGTATTATTACAATTTGGAAATATGAAAAGCTTAGAAGAGGGATTTGTAGTTGGAATAAAAGAAAAGTCAGATTATAAAGTAAAAGAAATAAAAAGTGTGGAAAATTCATATTTGAACGAAGAAAAAATAGAACTTGCTAAATGGATACAACAACGATACTTTTGTAATTTATCTGATGCAATTAAATTGATGTTACCACCTGGAACAACAACAAAAGTAATTAATAATAGGGTAAAAGAAAAAAATATAAATTACGTTCAAATAGCAAAAGAACCTGAAGAAATTGAAATTGATATAGAAAATAAAAAGTTAAAATCAGAAAAGCAAATAAAAATACTTAAATTTATTATTGAAAATGGCCAAATGCCAATTGCGGATTTAGAATTATTTACAGATACATCAAGAAACATAATAAAAACATTAGAAAATAAAGGGTATTTAAATATCATAGAAAAAGAAGTAGAAAGAAATCCATTTTTAAATAAACAAATAACTAAAAGTAATAAACTTATATTAACAGACGAGCAGGAAAAGGCATATAAAGAAATAGAAGAAGCAATAGAAGATGGTATGCATTCTGAATTTTTATTATTTGGTGTTACTGGTTCTGGAAAAACTGAAGTGTACTTACAATTAATAAATAAGGTACTACAAGAAGAAAAATCAAGTATTATGCTAGTTCCAGAAATTTCATTAACACCCCAAACAGTAAATCGTTTTATTTCTAGATTCGGAGAAGAAAAAATTGCTGTTTTACATAGTAAACTTTCAGTAGGAGAAAGATATGACCAATGGCAAAAAATAAGAAAAGGAATTGCTAAAATTATAATTGGAGCTCGTTCAGCAATATTTGCTCCTGCAAAAGATTTAGGAATTATTATTATTGATGAAGAACATGACCAATCTTATAAATCTGAAATGACGCCAAGATACCATGCAAAAGAGGTCGCAAGCTATATTGCAAATAAGGAAAATATTCCTTTAGTACTTGGAAGTGCTACTCCGAGCCTAGATACGTATTTTAAAGGTCTAAATGGCGATATTGAAATATTAGAGCTAAATAAAAGAGCTAACAAAATGGACTTACCGGATGTACAAATTGTGGATTTAAGACAAGAACTTGCAAATGGTAACAGGTCAATGATAAGTTACAAATTACATGAAGAAATACAAAAAAATCTAAAAGATAAAAAGCAAACAATACTATTTTTGAACCGCAGAGGATTTTCTACGTTTGTTATGTGCAGAGATTGTGGATATACTGCAAAATGTAAAAATTGTGATGTGACTTTAACATATCATAATAAAGAGAAAAAATTAAAATGCCATTATTGTGGTTATGAAACAAATGTATTAAACTATTGTCCGGAATGTAAAAGCAATAATATTAGGTATTTTGGTACAGGAACTCAAAAATTAGAAACAGAAATAAATAAACTTTTTCCAAATGCATCAACAATTCGAATGGATATAGATACAGTTACAAAAAAAGACTCACATGAGAAAATTTTAAGTAAATTTCAAAATGAAAATGTAGATATATTAATTGGAACACAGATGATTGTAAAAGGACATCACTTTCCGAATGTTACTTTAGTAGGAGTAATAGCTGCAGATAGTAGTTTGAATATTGAAGATTATAGAGCAAATGAAAAGACTTTCCAAATTTTAACACAGGTAGCAGGAAGAGCAGGGAGAGAAGAAAAAGGAAGAGTTATTATTCAAACTTATAATCCAGACAGTTTTAGCATTGAATATGCCAAAAAGCAAAACTATAAATTATTTTACAATACAGAGATAATACTGAGAAAAAGTTTGAAATATCCACCTTTTTGTGATATAATAATGCTACTTATTACGGGAAAAGATGAAAAAGAGGTAATACAAATTTCAAAAAAAATACATATATTTATGAAAGAAAAAATGAAACAAGATAATTTAAAAATTTTATTATATAGTCCAGTTCCATCACCTATAGACAAAATAAAAAATAAATATAGATGGAGAATAATTGTAAAATGTAAATTTGATGATACTATAATAAAATTAATGAACGAAACACAAGAAGAATTTTATAATCTAAAAAAATCTGATTTAACAAGGATAATAATTGATTTAAATCCAAATAATATGTTGTAATAGAAAGGAATGAGATAATATATGGCAATTAGAGAAATAAGAAAAGAAAATGATGAAGTACTAAGAAAAAAATCTAAAACAGTAGAAGAAGTAAATGATAAAATAAGACAGATTTTAGATGATATGGTAGATACAATGCACAAATTTGATGGCGTTGGACTTGCAGCTCCACAAATTGGTTTGCTTAAAAGATTAGTGGTTATAGATTTGTATGATGGTAAAGGACCGATTAAACTTGTAAATCCTGAAATAATAAAGGAAAAAGGAACACAAGAAGTAGAGGAAGGATGTTTAAGTTTTCCAAATCAGTTTGGAAGAATTATAAGACCTGCTGAAGTTATAGTAAAAGCCTCAGACGAAAATGGAAAACCAGTTAAAATCTCTGCCAAGGAACTTTTAGCACAGGCTTTATCACACGAAATTGATCATTTGAATGGAATATTATTTGTAGATAAGGTATTGCCAGGAACTTTAAAATCTATAGATTTAGATTGAGTAGGAGAGTGAGTTATGTTAAAAATATTGTTTATGGGAACACCAGACTTTGCAAAAGAGTCACTAGAAAGCATTTTTGATGCAGGACATAATATTATAGGGGTTGTAACAAATCCAGATAAACCTAAAGGTAGAGGACTTAAAATGGTAGCTTCTCCTGTAAAAGAATTTGCACTAGAAAAAAACTTAAAAATCTATCAACCTGTAAAAGTAAGAAATAATGAAGAATTTATAAATGAGATTAAAGATTTAAAACCAGATGTAATATGTGTTGTAGCATATGGAAAGATTCTTCCTAAAGATATTTTGGAAATTCCAAAATACGGATGTATAAATGTTCATGCATCTTTATTACCTAAATATAGAGGTGCAGCTCCTATACAATGGGCAGTTATAAATGGAGAAAAAACAACAGGTGTAACAACAATGTATATGGATGAAGGAATGGATACAGGTGATATGTTATTAAAACAAGAAGTTCGGAATAGAAGCAAATGAAACAACAGGAGAACTTTGGGAAAAACTTTCTAAAATCGGCGGTAAGCTATTAGTAGAAACATTAAAGGGAATAGAAGATGGAACACTAAAAAGAACAAAACAAGATGAGAATTTTACTTTAGCTCCAATGCTAAAAAAAGAAATTGCACAAATTAATTGGGAAAAATATTCTGCAACTCAAATTAAAAATCTAGTAAGAGGTTTAAACCCAATTATGGGTGCCTATACTTTTCTAAAAGAAAAGAAGATTAAAATTTGGAATGTAGATGTAATAAATGAAGAAGAACTTATAAATCTTGATGAACAGTGGAGAACATATAAATATCGTTTAGAAGAGCTTGAAGCAGGAACAATTCTAATATCAGATGAAAAAATTGGTCTTTTTATTAAAGCTAAAGATGGAATTATTAGTGTAAATGAAATTCAAGGAGAAAATGCAAGAAGAATGAATATTAAAGATTACTTACGAGGAAATAATCTTCCAGTGGGAGAGATACTTGAATTTGTAAAGTAATATATATAAACTTTAATTATGAAAAAATTGCGAAAATAGTTGTAAAATTTTATATATATTGGTATACTTAATATACAAAAAATAAAAATTGTTAAATATTAAAACAGTAATAGCTTTATAGCTAATAGTTTTTTAAAGGAGGAATTTTTATGGAAAATGAAGAAGTAAAAACAGATAAGGAAGAAATTGCATTACAAAGTAACAATATAAAAATAGCAGATGATGTTGTAGCTGTAATTGCAGGAGTTGCAGTTTCAGAAGTAAACGGAGTTTATGAGATGTCAGGAGGTTTCGCTGGAGGAATTTCTGAAGTTTTAAGTGGTAAAAAGAATTTAGCAAAAGGAATCAAAGTAGAAGTAAATGATAAGACAACAAAAATTGATGTTAATATAATTGTAGAATATGGAACAAGAATACCAGATGTGGCTTTTGAAATTCAAAATAAAGTAAAAAAAGCAGTAGAGACTATGACAGGACTTTCTGTTGAAGAGGTTAATGTTCATGTACAAGGTGTAAATACAACTAATAAATTAGAAAATAAAGAAGCAAATAATTAGTTAAAATGGCACGTGGGGGTTTACAAAAATATTGCCACGTGCCATTTTTAAGTCTTAAATTATAAATTAATTAACCAATATATGAATTACACAATAATGAAAGTTTTACAAAAATACAAAAGAAGGAAGGTAATAAAATGAAATTAATAGAGAAAATAATTTTAGTAATTTATTCTATTATAATGTTAATATTATCGTTAATTTTCTGCTTATTGATATTTAGATGGGCTGATATTAATTTAGTTCAAAACTCAATTATGAATGTATTAAATAACACTATTTATAGCAGTATTGCCTTGGCAATTTGTGTTATTTTTATATTAATGTCAATAAGATGTATTTTCTTCATAAGTAAAAAGAGTGATTATTATAAAAATGATATTTTACTTAAAAATAAAGAAGGAAAACTTATTATTACAAAGGTAACCATAGAGAATTTAGTAAATAATGTAATCAAAGGGTTTGAAAGTGCTCAAGAAGTAACAACTAAAGTTAAGTTTGACAAAGAAAATAATGTTATTATTAATATTAGCTTATTAGCAAAAGAACAGGCAAACATGAAGGAACTATCTAATAATATACAAGTGAAAGTAAAAGAAGCCATAAAAAAGGCATCAGATTTAGATGTTAAAGAAATTAATGTAAAAGTGAAAAATATAGAAACAGCGAAAAATATTATACAAGAATAGAAAGGTTAAGGGATGATAAATGAACAAGTCAGCTTCAAGAGAACTTGCATTTCAACTATTGTACAGTACTCAAATTCAAAAAGAAATGGAAGAAGAACAATTTGAATTATTTTGTCAAAATAATGAAATAGAAGATGAAAAAGTAAAAGCTTATATAAAAGATATTTTATTTGGAGTAAAATCGAAAGAAAGAGAAATTGAAAAACTTATTTCAGATAATTTAAAAAAAGGATGGAATATAGAAAGAATTTCAAAAGTAGATATTACATTACTAAAAATTGCAATTTATGAGATAAATGAAAAAAATATTCCTTATAAAATTGTTATAAATGAAGCGGTTGAACTTGCAAAAAAATATGCTGAAGATGCATCACCTGCTTTTATTAATGGTGTTTTAGCAAGTATTATCAAACAAAATGATATTAAGGGAGAGTAAAAATAATTAGAATGGAATATAATGCAATAACAGTATCTGATTTAAATCAATATATAAAAAACAAAATAGATGCAGATGAATATCTTAATAATGTGCTTGTAAAAGGTGAAATTTCAAATTTTAAACATCATTATACTGGACACATGTATTTTACGTTAAAAGATGAAAAATCATTAATAAAATGTATTATGTTTAAAGGTTATACTACAAATTTAAATTTTATCCCGAAAGATGGAATGAAAGTACTTCTACTTGGTTCCATTTCAGTTTTTGAAAGAGATGGTGTATATCAAATATATGTAAAAGCAATGCAGGAAGACGGAATTGGAAATTTATATCGTGAATATGAAAAATTGAAACAAAAACTAGAAAATGAAGGATTGTTTTCAAAAGAACATAAAAAGCAAATTCCATGTATGCCAAAGACAATAGGGGTTTTAACATCTAATACAGGAGCAGTTATTCGAGATATTATTAATGTATCTACAAGAAGAAATCCAAATGTACGTATATTATTATATCCTGTTCCAGTGCAAGGAGAAGGAGCAGCTATAAAAATTGCAGAAGCAATTAAATTTATGAATAATAAACAGTTAGCAGATGTTTTAATTGTTGCAAGAGGAGGAGGATCACTAGAAGACCTATGGCCTTTTAATGAAGAAATACTTGCAAGGGCAATTTATGAATCAAAAATCCCAATAATTTCTGCAGTAGGACATGAAACAGATTTTACAATATCAGATTTTGTGGCAGATTTAAGAGCACCGACACCTTCGGCTGCAGCAGAACTTGCAGTGCCCAATATAGAAGATATTAAAGAAAAAATACATATATATGAAGTAAGATATAAACAAGCATTAAGAAAAAAATTAGAAATAATGAAACTTAGATATGAAAAATGCATGTCTAGTAGAGCATTTAAAGATCCTCTAAAACAGGTTAATGATAATTATATTATCTTAGATAATATAATTAAACAAATGCATCTGGCAACTACAAACAGAATTGTAAAAGAAAAAGAAAAAGCAATAAAATTAATTTCAAAAGTTGATGCTTTAAGTCCACTTAAAACATTAACAAGAGGATATTGCATTACAACAAAAGGAAAAGAAGTATTAAAATCAATAAATGAATTAAAAGTAGACGATGAGATAGATATTAGATTTATTGATGGCTTCTCAAGAGCAAAAATATTAGAAAAAGGAGAAAAATAAAAATGAAGAATAAAATTTTAGGTAGTATAATCATTGTAACAATAATAATAACTGCGATTGTAATGATATTTTATGGATATAAAATTATTAAACAAAACAATTCTTCTGAAACAGTTTCTAATAGTGTGAATAATGAGAATAAAATAGAAAATAATACTGTTAACACTAATAACTCAGAAAATGAGGTTAAAAATACAGAAGAAAACGTTGTAGATAATAAAGAAAATGAGATACAAAATAATACTACTGAGAACAAAACAAACGAAAATATATCAAATAATAATAGCAGTGAAATTACGGGTGCAACAAATGAAGATAAAGCAATTAATATTGTGAAGAAAAATTGGGGAAATGAACAAGGCGTTTATTTTGTAACTATGGGAATTGACGCCAAGGGTAGATATATAGTTACAGTAAATGATTCTTCAACAACAGCAATTTTTGCATGGTATGCAGTAAACGTAGAAACTGGAGAATTTGAAGTACAATAGGAGGAAATGTTAAATTGGAAATAGATAATATGAGTTTTGAAGATATTATGAAAAGTCTAGAAAGCATTGCAAATGAATTAGAAAGCGGAAAATTAAACCTAGATGAATCTGTAGAAAAGTTTGAAGAAGGAATTAAACTTTCAAAAAAATGTAATGAGATTCTAGATAAAGCAGAAAAAAAGATTTCAATGTTAGTTTCAGGAAACGAAAATGAAGTAAAAGAACAAGATTTTAACATAGAATCAAATTGAGCTATACTTTAGCTTGTTAGTTTTAATTTTAAGGGGATTAGAAGCATATGAATTTTTTTATACAATACAAATATTTACTAACACCATTTTTAATATGGTTTTGTATACAAACTTTTAAAGTTTTTTATGACTTAGTAAAAACGAAAAAGTTTAATTTTAAAAGAATAATGGGAGCTGGAGGAATGCCAAGTTCTCATTCAGCGGTGGTAACATGTTTGGCAACAATGGTTGGAAAGTCACAAGGCATTGAAACACCAATATTTGCAGTGTCTGTGGTTTTTGCTTTTGTAGTTATGTATGATGCAGCTGGAATTAGAAGAGCGGCAGGAAAACAGGCTAAATTATTAAACAAGATAATTGAAACACCAGGGCTATCAGGCGTGCAAGTATCAGAAAGGCTAGTGGAGGTACTTGGTCATACACCAACACAAGTGGTAGTTGGAGCAATAATAGGAATTATAGTTGGGCTAATTATTTAACGTCTAAAAGGAGATGATTAGTAGTGAATGATATAGAAATTGCAAATAGTGTTGAATTAGATAAAATAGAAAATATAGCTAAAAAAATTGATATAAGTGAAGAAGAATTAGAATGCTATGGAAAGTATAAAGCAAAAATAAATTACAGTGTTTATGAAAAAAAGAAAGATGATAAGGACGGAAAACTTATATTAGTAACAGCTATTAACCCAACACCATTAGGAGAAGGGAAAACTACAACTGCAATTGGTTTAGCAGATGGATTGCAGGCAATTGAAAAAAAATCAATAGTACTTCTTAGAGAACCTTCACTTGGACCTGTTTTTGGACTAAAAGGTGGAGCAACTGGGGGAGGCTTTTCTCAAGTTGCTCCTATGGAAGATATTAATTTACATTTTACAGGTGATATTCATGCAATTACTACAGCAAATAATTTACTATCTGCCATTATCGATAATCACATTTTTCAAGGAAATGCTTTAGATATAAAAACAGTTACTTGGAAAAGATGTGTAGACTTGAATGATAGACAATTAAGAAAAGTAAATACAGGTCTTTCTGGTGAAAAAAATATGGAGCCTAGAATGGATGGCTTTGATATTACTGTTGCTTCAGAAATTATGGCTGTATTTTGCTTAGCTGAAAACTTACAGGACTTAAAAAGAAGAATTGGCAATATTATAATAGGCTATAATAGTCTGGAAGAGCCTATTAAAGTAAAAGATTTAAAAGCTGAAGGCTCACTTACTGTACTATTAAAAGATGCATTTAACCCCAACTTAGTTCAAACATTAGAACATACTCCGGGGATAATTCATGGTGGACCATTTGCCAATATTGCACACGGATGTAATAGTTTAATTGCAACGAAAATGGCATTAAAATTAGCTGATTATGTTGTTACAGAAGCTGGATTTGGAGCAGATTTAGGAGCAGAGAAATTTTTAGATATAAAATGTAGAAAGCTAGGAAAAGTGCCAGATGCAGTTGTTTGCGTTGCAACAATAAAAGCACTAAAATATCATGGAGGAGCAAAAAAAGAAGAAATTGAAAATGAAAATTTAGTTGCTCTAGAAAATGGAATACATAATTTGCTAAAACATATAGATAATATAAAAAATAAATTTAAATTAAATGTAATTGTTGCAATAAATAAGTTTAATTATGATACAAAAAAAGAAATTAATTTTTTAGAAGAAGTCTTAAATAAAAATAACATACAAATAAGTCTAGTTGAATCTTGGGGACAAGGATCTAAAGGTGCAAAAGATTTAGCCTGCAAGGTTGTATCTTTAACTGACTTAAATAATAATTTTAATTATATTTATGAATTACATAATTCTATAGAAGAAAAAATCAGAAAAGTTTGTGTTGAGATTTATGGAGCAGAAGGTATTAAATGTTCAGAAAATGTTAAAAATAAAATAGAAAAAATAAAAAAATTAGGATATGAAAAACTGCCTATTTGTATTGCAAAAACTCCATTTTCTTTTTCAGATGATCCAAAGAATTTAGAATGCAAGGAGCCTTTCTATATTCATATAAACGATATTGAAATAAAGGCTGGTGCTGAATTTATAGTAGTTTATACTCGGAAAAATGTTAACTATGCCAGGACTTCCAAAAAGACCTGCTGCTGAAAAAATTGATATTGATGAAAAAGGTAATATAATAGGTATATTTTAAATTATAAAGTATAATTTCACCTCTTTTAGGAAAAAATATGGAATAAATGAGGTGAAATTTTATGTTTAAAAATAAAAAAGTAAGGAATATTTTTATTATCGGAAGTATATTCATTCTTTTTATATCTTATAACGTTTTCTTTAGAAATGATGAAATATTAGCATTATCCAAATACGGTTCCAGAGGAAATGAAGTAATACAAATTCAGACAAAATTAAAAAGATGGGGATATTATAGTGGAAATGTAGATGGAATATATGGAAGTCAAACCCTTTCAGCAGTTAAGTGGTTTCAATCCAAAAATGGACTTGTAGCAGATGGAATAGCAGGTAAGAAGACATTAGAAGCAATGGGAATTTTTTCATCATCTAATACATCAACTGGTAATTCTAGCACAAACTCAAGCGATTTAAATTTGCTTAGTAGATTAATTTATGGAGAAGCAAGAGGAGAGCCCTATACTGGGCAAGTTGCAGTGGGCGCTGTAGTTTTGAATAGAGTCAAAAATTCATCTTTTCCAAATAGTATAGCAGGAGTAATATATCAAAGTGGAGCATTTAATGTTGTGAATGATGGACAAATAAATCTAACTCCTAATGATACTGCAAGAAAAGCAGCTCGAGATGCTTTAAATGGATGGGATCCATCATATGGAGCAATTTATTACTTTAATCCATCAACTGCAACCAATAAGTGGATATGGTCTAGACCACAAACAGTTACAATTGGTAAACACAGATTCTGCAAGTAAAATATAATATATTACTAATATCATAACTGAAGTTTGCATAAACTAATAGTATAGATATTTTATAGTTAGTAGTTTAAAAATTAAAGCTTAAATATGTAAGATGAAAAATTTTTACATATTTGAGCTTTAAAAGTTTTAGTAAATTAAAATTATTAATTATATTTTATATAATTTTTTTAAAAAGGTTTTTCACAATAAATTTAGTAAAGATAGTAACTTATCATAAATATAATAAAAACTCTATTTTAATTCATAAAATATATGGTATAATAATAATGGAAAAGAGGATTAATTATATATGAAAAAAACGATTAAAATTTTAATATGTTTAATAATAATTATATCAACTAGTTATATAGTAAGATGCTATAATAATCAAATAAAGGAATTTCTGACAGATATAACAGTTTCAGTAAAAAACAATATTACAGGTGATAGTGAAGATATATATTCAGAAGAAGAAATAAAAAGATTATTAAAAAGTAGTAAAGATACAGTTGTGGATGGTGAATACATAGGTAAGCTAGATAATTATTATTACGAACAATTAGATGTCTATTCAAAAATTATTTATAAAAGTATATTAGATAATATTGATAAAATTGAAACTGGAAACTATGAAATTAAATTATCAAATAATCTATCAAATGCAATGAAGGAAGCAAATGGAAAAGAAGTAATAAATTTATCTTTTCAAAATGCGTGGAGTGCTTTTAGATTAGATCATCCAGAAGTGTTTTGCGTAAATGTAGAAAACATTTACTTAACTACTAAAGCAATTACTATTGGAAAAAAGACAACATATGAGTTTTTTCTAAATAACAAAGAAAATTCAAATAATCAGAAAAATGCAACATATAGTGTCAAGAACCGTACAAATCAGGTTACAAAAAAGAAAGAAGAAATAATTAAAGACATACCAAGTGACAGTAGTAGTTTTGTCAAGGCATTATATATACATAATTGGCTAATTGACAATATTGACTATGATATTAATATGCAAAATAACAATAATAATAATATTTATGGAGCAATCGTTGAAAACAAAGTTGTCTGTGAAGGGTATGCAAAAGCATATAAATATTTATTAGATGAACTTGAAGTACCATGCGTTATTATTTGCGGAGATGTTACCAATGAAAATGGAGATACACAAAAGCATGCATGGAATGCAGTTTATATAGAAGGAAACTGGTATGCAGTAGATACTACTTGGGATGATCCAATTATAATTGGAAAAGGAAAAATAACAAATGATCTAAAATATAAATATTTTTTAAAAGGGTCTACTGAGATAGAAAAAAATCATAAACAGATTGGAAGACTATCAGAAGATATTAAAGAAATAGAATTTAATTATCCTATATTAAATGTAGTAGATTATAAAAATTAAGTATTACAAAAAAGAAGTATTGGAATTATACTTCTTTTTTGTTTATAATCATTGGACCAATTTTTGTTACAGTACCAGCACCTTGAGTTATAACAATATCATTTCCAATAGCATTTTTTCTTATAAAATTTGCAATTTCAGAAAAGTCCTTAATATAATATGCTTTTTTACCAAGTTTTGCGACTTCGTTTGCTAAATCTTTAGATGTGATATCACAGTTATTTTTTTCTCTTGCAGCATAAATATCTGTAATAATAATGTTATCAAAGTTTGTTAAAGCTTTTGCAAAATCATGAAGTAGAGCCTTAGTTCTACTATAAGTATGTGGTTGGAATATAACCCAAGATTGATTGTACTTTTTCTTTTTTAAAGCATTTGCAACAGCTTCAATTTCGGTAGGGTGATGACCATAATCATCATAAACTTTAATGTTATTATAAGTGCCAACAAATTCAAATCTTCTATGGGCACCAGTGAATTTTAATAAACCGTTTTTTATATCTTCTTTTTCTAATCCGTATGAATGGCAAACACAAATACATGCAAGAGCATTTAAAACATTGTGCATACCTGGAACTGATAATTTGAAAGATTTATAAAATGTGTTGTTATAGTATACATCGAAACTTGCAAATCCGTTAGCATCGTAGTTTATATTTCGTGCTACGAAGTTTGCATGCTCGTTTTGAATGCCATAAGTAACTGTTTTTGCAGTTGTAAAACGGAAAAGACTTGCACAATTTACGTCATCTGCATTTAAAACTAACAAACCATCATCAGGTAGTAATTTTACATATTTAATAAAAGCATTAATAATATGATCCATATCTTTAAAGTAATCTAAATGGTCATTATCAATATTTAAAACAACTTCGGTTTTTGGGTAAAATTTTAAAAAGCTTTCAACATATTCACAAGCTTCCAAAATAAAATACTCACTGTTTCCAACTCTATAATTTCCATCTAATTGTTTTACAATAGCACCAACTTGAACAGATGGATCCATGCAAGCTTCTAAAAAGCATATTGATAACATAGAAGTAGTTGTCGATTTTCCATGTGTTCCAGACACACAAATAGTTTCATTAAATGCTTTTGTAATAATACCTAAAAAATCTGCTCTTTCAATTGTAGGTATATGAAGACTATGAGCTTTTTGCATTTCAATATCATCTTTAGGTATAGCAGCAGAATAAACAACAACATCTGATCTAGATAAACTTCCGAATATCATGACCGAATTGTAACTTTTATACCATGTTTTATTAATTTGTCTGTGTTTTCAGAAGGAGTTGAATCTGATCCTGTTACATTAAAATTCCAATTTTTCAATATTTCGGCAATACCACTCATACTAGTACCACCTATTCCAAGCATATGTATATTTTTATATTGTCTTAATTCATCTAAATTAGCCAAAATTGCCACGCTCCTTTATTTTATATTCGTAATTATATACTTAAAACTCCTATTTTTCAATAATTTATACTAAATTATTCAAATTTATAGTCATTATTTATTATTATTTTAATTATCCTTTTGATAATAATTATAACTTTTTACTGCAGTATAAAAATTATAATTTAATTATTTAAATTTTTAAAAATATAGATGAATGGAAAGTGTATAGCAGAGATTTAAGATTATACTTATTATATGTATTATTTACTGAAATTGTTAAATAATACATTTAAAACCGTATTATTATTATTGAAGAAAAAAT
>USCV01000020.1 GCA_900553225.1 uncultured Clostridium sp.
ATTTTTTATTTTCTTATATATATTCTAAATTGCTTTAATTTATTTTGTTTTATATATCAAAAAATTTCCAGTTTAAAAAAGCATTATTGGAGCATCATATATAATGTGAAAAGCAATATTTTTTCACATTATATTTTAAAAAAAGTTAAACACGTTCTATAGGAGGTGAAAAACATGGCAAACTCATCAAGTAACAGTAATTATAAAGTAGTTCCAGAAGCTACAGACGCTTTAAATAAATTCAAATATGAAGTAGCTTCAGAAGTTGGTGTTAATTTAAAAGATGGTTACAATGGAGATATATCAGCTAGAGACGCTGGTAGAATCGGTGGTAACATGGTAAGAAAATTAATACAACAAGCTGAATCTCAAATGGCTAACAAATAGTTTTAGTACTAATATATCTTAGTATTTAAATTATTATAAAAAGACAGGAATTTTCTTCTTGGTTTTATGAATCTCTGTTAAAGGGCATACATAAAGGCAGGAATTGAGTTCCTGCCTTTTCTACTTACATAATAATTTATTAATTAATAGCTGTTCCATTTACATATAATTTATAACCGTTAAAATCAATATTACTATACGATGTATCTGCATCTTCTAATGATGTTACGTATGAGTCTCCTGTTAATTTAATATTAGATGTATCATCTAGTTTTAAATCTATACTTTTTGCAGAGTTATTAGCATTTATTGTTCCTTCATAAGAAGATTTTGTTAAATTCATAACTAATTTTGAAATATTATCTAATTCAATGTTTCCATTTAGTTCTTGATTTGTAGCATTTAATGTTACATTTCCACCGTTTTGCCCAGATTTTCCCCACTGGTTTGTTCCTTTTGCCGATAGTAAAATATTACTTCCATACACTAATTTAGTATTTTGTAAATTGATTACTGCATCTGTGTTGGTTATAAAAAACATTGGTGCTGTTTTATAATAACTAGATGACTCTAGAACACTTAGTGTAGAATCTGTACAATTAAGAGTTCCTGTTCCTTCACTTGCATCTCCTGACATACTTTGGTAGATCATAATTCCGCAAACATCTGCTTCTCCTCTATTTCCTTTTCCTGCTGCACTTAATGTTGAGTTTTTTACTGTTGCTGTATTTTTTCCTTCTACTACAACCATTTGAGAACCATTAGCAATACCTGATGTATTTTCTATACTAATATTTCCTGTTGAGTATATAATTGGAGAACCCGAACCATTTGTTTCTAATTTTGAATTTTTAGCAATAACAGTTCCTTCTCCTCTATCTGTTGCAAGTGTTGCACATAAACCTCCATTTGTTGTAATTGTAACATTATCTGCTTCAATATAACCACCATAAGTTGCATCTAATCCTCTTGCTGAACCTTCAGCAGTTGAAGCTATAGTAGAATTGCTTATATATATCTTAGAATTTTCTCCTGTAGAAAATACTGCATTTGCACCTTTTGCATTTGTTGATATAGTAGTATCTTTTATAGTTGCTGTTGAATTTTTTGTTACTAATATTCCTGCATTTACTCCGTAAAATTCAGAATTTTCTGTATTTGAACTATCTCCACCTGATTTAATAACACTTGCACCATCACATATAATATCTACTGCATATTTTTCTTTTTTTAATCTGCTTGCTATTACATCTGCTAAATTAAACTCATCTTCTATTATTAAAATTCTCAAATTTCTCACCTCTAGAAATTATAACTTAAATTTATTAAACCAATATTAAAAATGTAATTTTTATTATTTCTTTATTTATAATCTAGTTTACTTTTACTGCATGTAAAACAACGCGGTAAGTATTATCATTTGCACATGTAGATAATGTTATAATAGAAGAATTTGTATCAACTGGTGTATTATAATTATATACACTTCTTGAAGTTAAAGTATCCAAAAAGGTTTTATATTCCGCATTATTTTTAAAATCATTTGTAAAATAATATGTTTCTGCTTTTATTTTATAATTAGAAAAAACTTTATAGATTTCTGTACCATTAACTGTTTCAAATGTAATATAATAATTCTCTTCATTTTTATACCATTCTTCTTTTATGGTATCTTTTAAACTTGCAAACATACTTCCATCTCTACGGTTATGTCCAAATATAGAAATATTTTTATCTGTTCCATCAAATTTATTTATATAATTTGCAAATACCCAACCAGCTGAATTATAAGATTTATCAAAACTATGAGTTAAATAATAAGCATTATCATTTGATTTTACAACCGGATAATTTATTTTAGTTCCTTTAACATTTAACCATCCAACTGTATCACTATTTTTTTCTATCAAATCTTGAATTTTAACTTCTAAAGCAGATACTTCTTCTTCTCCTATTATAATTTGCTTTGTTGATTGTGCATAATTTGATACAATTTCTTCTAAAATATCCCCATTTTTTTTATTTTCAATATACCAATTATATAATTGATATACGCAAATTATTATAATAATAACTGATACTATTCTAAAAAATAAAATAGCAAAATTCATTCTTTTAGACTTTTTCATATGTTTTGCCATAGAATTATACCTCGCTTTTTTTAACTTTTATACAATTAGCTGTGCTTTTATAAGCATATTTAATTTTAGCATAAAAAATAATAAAGGACAATAAAATCGCCCTTTATTTTATATGTATAATATTACAAAATTACATATTTTTAAGTAATAAGCTTAACGTAACTTTATTTGCTATCTATTATGCTTCTGGCTCTACTAAACCAAAGTTTTTACCATCTTTTAGTCTGTAAATAACATTAATTTTTCCTGTTTCAACATTAGCGAAAGCTAAAAATTGATTTTTTGGCATATCTTCTAATATTAATTTAGCATCTTCTGGTGTAACTGGTTTTATTTCATAAAAAAGAGTTTTTACAATTTCTCCTTTAACTTCTTTTTCACCTTCAAAATTTGCATTTGATTCTTTTAATCTAATTGATTCTGTCATATTTTGTTTATCTTTTTTAGTTTTCATTTTTCTAATTTGACCTTCAAGAATGTCAATATCTTTATCTATAGAAGCATATAAATCTTTACTTCCTGTAACAGCTCTAAATACATCCGCTGATGCTGTAACATGCATTTCTGCTACTTGGTCTTTTCCCTCAGTTTTTATTGTTGTTTGTACATCAAAATCTTCTCCAAAATATTTTACTAATCTTTCGCATTTTTTTTCAATATAATTTTTAATTGAATCTGTTGCCTTTAGTTCCTTTCCTGTTATTTTTATATTCATAAAAATCTCTCCTTTCATTGTTGTTCTTTTGTTTCAACATCACGTTGCTTAGGTCTATTATATATTGTTTACTTATTTTTTTCAAGGTAATTTTGTAAAATTTACAATTATGCACATTTTGTTGTACCATTTTGCTATTTTTTTTAGTCCTTCCCTTGCATTTTAATAAAATTCATGTTATAATGATTTTCGTTATATTTACTAATTTAAAGGGAGGTGCAAAAAAATGCCAAATATTAAATCAGCTATTAAACGTGTTAGTGTTATCGAAAAGAAAACTTTGAGAAATAACATGATTAAATCAGGATATAAATCAGCTGTTAAAAAATTCGAACAAGCATTAGAATCTGGAAATATTGAAGAGGCTAAAACTCTATTTTCTCAAGCTACAAAGAAGATTGATCAAGCTTGCAGTAAGGGTGTTATAGTTAAAAATACAGCTGCTAGAAAAAAATCTAACTTAGCAAAAAAATTAAATGCAGCTATTGCATAATAAAACGTAAAAAATTGTGCACAGTTTTTTACAAAAAATAAACAATTTAGTTTTTTACTAAGTTGTTTTTTATTATGCGTCTAAATTGCAAATATTACTGGTTAAAATTACATTTGATTTTATTTTATATATTATGTTAATATATATTTATAAATATATAGAAAGCTGTGGTATTATGGAAAAAAATATTAATATATTATTAAAAAGATTTTCAAATATAGATAAAAAGATTTTAAAAATAATGAAAATTGGACTTAAGTTTTCATTTTACTTTTGTATTTTAGCAACTTTAATTTTATTTACATATAATTTTCTTTATCTTCCTGCATTATTTTATACTGGAATTTCATTACTACAATCTGGGCTATTCTTTATAGTAGCCTTTACAATTTGTGGTTTTGCATTTGATAAAATAATACATGATATTGGTTAATTTGGTATATCATTTGATTTTTATGTTTACTTGTGTTATAATTAATCTATCCATTATTGGATAAATTTTATAAGGAGGCTTTTATATGCCACAGGAAAACATCATAGTGCTCGCAGATCGCAATTTGGACAATTTTGAAATTTCAAGTCAAACATCCAGCAACTTATTTATTGCTGAAGTTCTTTCTACCAATGAGGTCCTTACCATTTACAGCAATGTTTGTGTTACAGGACACATTTATGTTGAATCCTTAATTGTTTATGGAGATCTAATATGTTGCGGATCTATTTCAGCAACACATCTTGAAGTCTTTGGCAAGCTTATTGTATATTCCAATGTCACAATTGATGAAAATCTTTGTGTTGAGGGTGATGTAATTGTAAGTGGACAAATTATAGCTGATAATGTAGCTGTATTTGGCGAGATACATGCAGATTATCTTGATGCAAATAAGATTTATTGTGATGGTAATATTGTGTGTTCCGATGAAGGAACTTCTTTGGTAACAAGAATAGAGCTCGTTGCAAAAGATGTTGTGTGTACTGGCGATATAATATTCGACTATCCTGATTCCGATTGCAATACTCCACCAATTGCATTAAAGATTTGTATGATTAATTCAAATAATATGCGTATAGGAATACATTAATTCCGAGTCTTCTTAAAGGGGCCTTATATAACTATAAGGCCCCTTTTCCATTTATTTTTTTAATTCTTCAATAAACATTTTATTTAACATTCCAGGATTTGCTTTTCCTTTTGTTTCTTTCATCGCTTGTCCAACTAAGAAACCTAAAGCCTTTTCTTTTCCACCTTTATAATCTGCAACAGATTGTGGATTTGCTTGTAATACTTTCAAAACAACTTCTTTAATTGCTCCCTCATCTGAAATTTGAATCCATCCTTTTTCTTTTATTATAACTTCTGGATCTTGTGGATTTTCAAATAATTCTATTATAACTTTTTTAGCAATTGCAGAACTAATTGTTCCTTTTTCTATAAGTTCGATTGTTTTTGCAAGTTCTTCTGACGAAAATGGTATTTGATCTGGTTCCATTTCTTTTTCATTTATTATTCTTGAAATATCAGATAAAATCCAATTTGCAACTGCTTTTGCATTTTTACATATTTTTTCTGCACCTTCGAATAAGTCTGATAAATATTTTGATGCTGTAATTAATTTTGCATCTTTTTCAGATAATCCAAATTTTTCCATATATCTTGTCTTTCTACTTTCTGGAAGCTCTGGAAGATTATCTTTAATATTTTGAATATACTCTTCTGATAGTCTAATTGCAACTAAATCTGGATCTGGGAAGTAACGATAATCTTGTGCATCTTCTTTATCTCTCATTGAAAATGTTCTACCAGATACATCATCCCATCTTAACGTGTTTTGTTCAACTTTTCCACCTTCTTCAATTAAATCTATCTGTCGATTTGCTTCATATTCAATAGCTCTTACTATTGAGCGGAAAGAGTTCATGTTTTTCATTTCTGTACGTGTACCAAATTTTGTTTCTCCTTTTTTACGTACAGAAACGTTAACATCAGCACGAAGTGATCCTTCTTGCATTTTACAATCTGATACCTCTATATACTCTAAAATTGATTTTATTTTTCTTAAATATTGTTCTACTTCCTTGCTTGTTCTTAAATCTGGTTCTGAAACAATTTCGATTAGTGGTACTCCAGCACGATTTAAGTCTACCAAACTTCCCGCACCAAATTCACTATGATTTAGTTTTCCCGCATCTTCCTCAATGTGAATTCTTGTTAATCTGATTTTCTTTTTTTCACCATTATCATCTTCAATTTCTACATATCCATGTTCACAAAGTGGTTTATCAAATTGTGATATTTGGTATGCTTTTGGAAGATCCGGATAAAAATAATTTTTACGGTCGTTTTTACTATTTCTTGAAATTTCGCAATTAGTAGCAAGTCCTGCTTTTACTGCATACTCAACAACTTTTTCGTTTAGTACTGGAAGTGTACCAGGCATTGCCATACAAATAGGACAGCAATGTGTATTAGGTTCTCCACCAAATTCTGTAGGACATGAACAAAATATTTTTGTTTTTGTTGAAAGTTCTGCATGAACTTCAAGTCCCATTACTATTTCGTAATCTTGTCTTGACATTTTTCTTCCTCCTTAATTTATTTCTATTGTCTTATATTATAGTTTTATTTTTTAAATTCTGGTTTAAAATTTTCTCTAAATTTAACTGCTTGTTCATACGTATATGCAGTATTTAAAATTGTTTCTTCTTGGAACTTATCTCCAATTAATTGCATTCCAATTGGCATTCCTGCTTTATCAACTCCACATGGAATAGAAATTCCAGGAAGTCCTGCTATATTAACAGAAACTGTACAAATATCTGCTAAATACATTTCTAGAGGATTATTTGATCTTGTTCCAATTTCAAAAGCTACTGTTGGTGATGTTGGTGTTAATAAAACATCATATTTTTGAAATGCTTTGTCAAATTCTTGTTTTACAAGTGTACGAACCTGTTGAGCTTTCTTGTAATATGCATCATAATATCCTGAACTAAGTACATATGTTCCAAGAATAATTCTTCTTTTAACTTCTGAACCAAAGCCTTCGCTTCTTGAATTTCTATATATGTCTTTTAAATTTTGGAAGTTTTTAGTACGATATCCATATCTTATTCCATCAAATCTTCCTAAATTTGAACTTGCTTCTGCACAAGCAATAATATAATAAGTAGCTAATGCATATTCTGCAATATCTAAAGAAAATTCTTCAACTTCAGCTCCTAATTCTTTGTACTTTTCTATTGCTTCATATAATTTTTGTTTTACTTCTTCGTTAATTCCCTCTCCAAAAAATTCTTTTGGAATACCAATTTTTAATCCTTTTACATCATTTTTTAATGATTTTGTGTAATCAATTTTTGGTCTTTCTATTGATGTAGTATCTTTTTCATCATGTCCTACAATTAAGTTTAAAAGCATAGCTGCATCTTCTACATCTTTTGTAATTGGACCAATTTGGTCTAAAGATGAAGCAAATGCTACTAATCCATATCTAGAAACTAGTCCATATGTAGGTTTTAATCCAACAACTCCACAAAATGCTGATGGTTGACGAATAGAACCTCCTGTATCACTTCCTAAAGCCCATGGTACTAAATTTGCTGCAACTGCTGCTGCAGATCCCCCTGAAGATCCACCTGGTACAGTATTTAAATTCCATGGATTTTTTGTTTCTTTAAATGCTGAATATTCTGTTGATGCTCCCATTGCAAATTCATCCATATTTAACTTTCCTAAATTAATTATTCCTTCTTTATTTAATTTTTCAATAACTGTTGCATCATAAGGTGAAACAAAGTTCTCTAACATTTTTGAGCTACAAGTTGTTTTTACACCTTTTGTGCACATATTGTCTTTAATTCCAATTGGTATTCCTGCAAACTTTGAATTTATTTCTCCTTTTTCTAGCTTTTCTTGAATTTCTTTTGCTTCTTTTGTAGCTTCATCTGTTAAAGTTGTAACAAAAGCTTGTACATCTTTTTCTTTATCTTGTATTCTATCTACATAAGCTTTTGTAATATCAGTAATTGTAATTTCCTTTTTATTTAATTTTTCAATTAATTCATGTACAGTATATTCATAAAGTTCCATATACCTACTCCTCTCTTTTTTCTAATATAAACAATTAAACTTTATACTAAAGTTTATAATACTTTTGGTATCTTAAACATTCCTCTTTCTTGTTCTGGAGCATTTTGTAATAATATATCTCTATCTCCAAATGATTTTATCTCATCTTTACGAAATACATTATAATTATCGTTTGCGCTAATTGCTTCATCTAATCCATCTACTGGTGCGCTATTAACAATGTTTGCAAAATTCAAAATATCTTGCAAATGCAATATATATGTATTTACTTCTTCCTCCTTTAGATTTAGATTTGCTAATTTAGCAATGTGTAAAATTTCTTCTTTTGATACTTGCATAATATCATCTCCTTATTGAATTTCCGTCTTATTATATAGCCTTTTTGTAAAAAAAACAAGAGTGAATACCTGTATATTTACAAAAAATTACTAATAAATCTTGACTTTTTCGCACACACTATGTAAAATAATTATATTATGTATAAAAATTGCATTGAAGATGACGACTTGCTAAAAGTTACTAAAAGAGATTAAGGGTGCATTTGCGCTGAAAACCCTTATTAGAAGAACATAGCTTGCCAACACATTGGAGCAATATTGAATAAAGTGGAAAAACTTTAATAACAGTTTTTCAAGCTGGGTGGCACCGCGGAAAAGTATATTTCGTCCCTGCAAATAACATTTGCATTTGGACGTTTTTTTAGTTTAAAATTCAAAAAAGGAGATGTTTAAAAATGAATGAGTACAGAACTCATAATTGTAATGAAATTAATCTTAGTGATGTTGGAAAAGAAGTAAGAATTGCAGGTTTTGTTGAAACAATACGTGACCTTGGTGGACTTGTTTTCTTAGACATTCGTGATATGTATGGAGTTACTCAAGTTGTAACTTCAGGTGAAGATTCTGCTTTAGTTGATTTTGCATCACATATTCCAATTGAATCTACTGTTACTGTTTTTGGTAAAGTAAGAAAAAGAGATGCTGAAACCTACAATCCTAAAATTGCAACTGGTGAAGTAGAAATTGTAATTGACGAAATCAAAATATTAGGAAAGAGAACAAAAAATTTACCATTTGAAGTTAATTCAAATCAAGAAGTTAGAGAAGATTTACGTCTTGAGTATAGATTTTTAGACTTAAGAGGTGATAAATTAAAAAACAACTTATTATTAAGAGCAAAAGTATTACAATTTTTAAGAGCTCAAATGATTGAGCGTGGATTTTTAGAAGTACAAACACCTATACTTACAAGTTCTTCACCTGAGGGTGCACGTGATTACCTAGTTCCAAGTAGACTTCATAGTGGAAGATTTTATGCACTTCCTCAAGCTCCACAACAATTTAAACAATTGCTTATGGTATCTGGAGTTGATAAATATTTCCAAATTGCACCATGTTTTAGAGATGAAGACTCAAGAGCAGATAGAACTCCTGGTGAATTCTATCAATTAGATATGGAAATGTCATTTAGCACTCAAGAAGATGTTATGAATGTAATGGAACCAGTAATTTATAATACATTTTCTACATTTTCTGATAAAAAAATAGATAAATCAGCATTTCCAAGAATCCCATATAGAGAGGCTATGATTAAATATGGAACTGATAAACCAGATTTAAGAAACCCATTATATATTGTAGATGTAACAGATTTCTTCCAAAAATGTACATTTAAACCTTTCCATGGAATAACTGTACGTGCTATTAAAGTTTCTGGTCATATGTCAAAAGGATTCCACGAGAAAATGCTTGAATATGCTAAATCTATCGGAATGGGTGGACTTGGTTATTTAGAAGTTCAAGAAGACTTAAGTTTCAAAGGTCCTATTGATAAATTTATTCCGGAAGAAATGAAAAAAGAGCTATTATCTTTAGCTGATTTAAAAATAAATGATACTATATTCTTTATTGCAGATGTAGAGTCAAGAGCAAATACATTAGCAGGTCAAATTAGAACAGAACTTGGAAATAGATTAAATTTAATTGATGAATCTGTATATAAATTCTGTTGGATTGTTGATTTTCCTATGTATGAACTAGATGACAGTGGTAAACTAACATTTTGTCATAATCCATTTTCAATGCCTCAAGGAGGATTAGAAGCATTAAATTGTAAAAAGCCTTTAGACATTTTGGCATATCAATATGATATTGTATGTAATGGTTACGAAATGGCTTCTGGAGCAGTTAGAAACCATGATGTAGAAATTATGAAAAAAGTATTTGATATCGTTGGATATGGAGAAGATGTAATAAAAGAAAAATTCTCAGCACTATATAATGCTTTCCAATATGGAGCTCCACCACATGCTGGTGTAGCACCTGGAATTGATAGAATATTAATGCTTTTATGTGGTACAGATAGCATTCGTGATGTTATTGCATTCCCAATGAATAGTAAAGCAGAAGATTTACTAATGGGTGCACCTGGAACAGTTTCTAAAGAACAATTAGAAGATGTTCATATAAAAATAGATATTAAAGATTAAGAAATAAAAAAACAGTTTTAGCAAGTATTTTACTTTTTAAAACTGTTTTTTTTTGTATTAAACTTTATTTAAGTAACGTTTGTAAATCTTCTTTGGTGAAATGATATTTTTTATTGCAAAAATGACATACTGTATCTGCCTTTCCATCTGTATTAATTATATCTTCTAATTCCTTTTTTCCTATTGCAATTAGGCCTTTTTCCATCTTTTCTTTTGAACAGTTACATTTATATTCTGATAAAAATTCCTCTTGTAATACCTGTATATTTTTATCACCAGTTACATTTTTTGCAATTTCGTCTAATGATAATTCATCATTTAACATTTTACTTATTGAACTTGCATCATTTACCGCCTTTTCGATTTTATTAATTATATCATCTGTTGCATCTGGCATAAGTGAAATTCTATATCCGCCTGCTGCTTTAACGCCATTTTTGTCCACTAACACTCCTAGTGCAATAACTGTTGGTACTTGCTCTGATTTTGCAAAATAATTTGTAAAGTCTTCTGCAATCTCTCCTGAAACAATTGGAGTCATTCCAACATATGGATCTTTAAGACCTATATCTTTTATAACATAAATCATTCCCTGTTTTCCAACTGCCCCTCCAACATCTAATTTTCCAATTGAGTTTAATGGTAATTCAACTTTAGAATCTGAAACGTATGCTTCTACTTCTCCTTTTCCATTTCCAACGGAAGTCAACATTCCCAATGGTCCATTTCCTTTTATTTGAAGAGTTATAGAATCTGTTACTCCTTTTAGGTCACTGCACATAATTGCTGTCATTGTTAAAAGTCTTCCAAGAGCAGCTGTTGCAGTTGGACTTAAATCATGTATTTTTCTTGCCTCTTCTACTAATAGCTTTGAGTTTATGCATTCTACTCTTACTGTTCCATTATATGCTAAATATTTTTTCAATTTATTATTCATTTTTTTCACTTTCCTTTATTTTTGATAAAACAATCCCCAAAGCAATCTTATATTGCATAATTATATTAATTTCCATAATATGAATCAATCATAATTTGTTTTAATTCTGATACTAGTGGAAGTCTAGGGTTTGCTGTTGTACATTGGTCTTCAAATGCTCTATCTGCAAGCATATCGACTTTTGCTAAAAACTCCTCTTCATCAATTCCAGCTTCTTTAAATGATTTTGGTATTCCTAAATCTGCATTTAATTTTTTTATTTCCTCTATTAATGAATTAATGCCTTCTTCATTTGTATATGCTGGAAATCCCATTCTTCTTGAAATATCTGCATATTTTTGATCTGCTATAAAGTATTCATATTTTGGGAAAGAAACAAATTTAGTTGGCTTAGATGAATTGTATCTAATTACATATGGAAGTAAAATTGCATTAATTCTTCCATGTGGCATATGAAATTCTGCTCCCATTTTATGTGCAATTGAGTGATTTATTCCTAAAAATGCATTTGTAAATGCCATTCCAGCTATTGTACTTGCATTATGCATTTTTTCTCTTGCATATCTATTGTTTCCGTTATTATACGCTTCTCTTAAATTTTTAAATACAAGCTCTATAGCTTTTTCTGCTAAACCATCTGTATAATCAGATGCCATATTAGAGACATATGATTCTATTGCATGTGTTAATACATCCATTCCTGTATCTGCTGTAATTTTTTGTGGCAAAGACATTACTAGGTCTGGATCAACTATTGCAACATCTGGTGTTAATTCATAATCTGCTAATGGATATTTTTTATTTTTTTGTTTATCTGTTATAACCGCAAAAGATGTTACTTCTGAGCCTGTTCCTGAGGTAGTTGGTATTGCTACCATTTTAGCTTTTTCTCCCAATTTTGGAAATTTATAAGTACGTTTTCTAATATCCATAAATTTTAATTTCATACCTTCTGCATCTGCTTCTGGATGTTCATAAAATAGCCACATTCCCTTTGCAGCATCAATTGGGCTTCCTCCACCAACTGCAATAACTACATCTGGTTTAAACTCATTCATCATTGCAACGCCTTTATTTATAGTATCAAAAGATGGATCTGATTCAACTTCTGAGAATATTTCTGAATGTACATATTCTTCTCTTTTTCTTAAATGATATAAGATTTTATCAATATATCCGAAGTTTTACCATAGAAGGATCTGTTACGATAAATGCTCTTGTAATATTAGGCATTTTTTCTAAATATTGAATTGATCCTGCCTCAAAATAAATCTTTTCTGGAACTTTAAACCATTGCATATTAACCCTCCTTTTGGCTACTTTTTTTATATTAATTAAATTCACTGATGATACATTTGCTGTTGTTGAGTTTCCTCCAAATGTACCACATCCTAGTGTAAGTGATGGCATATTTGTGTTATAAATGTCTCCGGATTGCTCCATGTGTTGATGGAGAATTTACAATAATTCTTCCAGCCTTTACAGTTTCTGAAAATTTTAAAATAGTTTCTTCATCTTCTGAATGAATAACTGCGGAATGTCCCATCCCTCCAAATTCTATTAATTTTTCTGCTAATGCTATTCCTTCATCTGCTCCTTCTACTATATAATAAGCAAGAACTGGACTTAATTTTTCTTTTGAAAATGGATACTCGACTCCTACCCCATTTTCTTTTAGTACTAGTACTTTAGTTCCTTTTGGAACTTCTATACCTGCCATTTTTGCAATATTATATGGGCTTTTTCCAACGATGTCTGCATTTAGTGCACAACCTTTTTCCTCAATAAACATACTGCATTTTAGTCTGTTTGTTTCGTCTGCATTTAGGAAATAGCAACCCGCTTCTTTCATTAATTTTTCAAATTCTTCTTGAATTTCTTTATCAATAATAACAGACTGCTCAGAAGCACAAATCATTCCATTATCAAATGATTTAGAAAGTACTAAATCATTAACAGATGTTTTTAATTTTGCTGTTTTATCTATATAACAAGGAACATTTCCAGGTCCTACTCCTAATGCCGGTTTTCCACATGAATATGCGGCTTTTACCATTCCAGTTCCGCCAGTAGCTAGAATTAAATTAACATCTGGATGATGCATTAAAAAGTTTGTAGCAGTAATAGATGGTTCTTCGATCCAAAGAATACAGTTTTCTGGTGCACCTGCTTTAATTGCTGCATCTCTTACTATTTTGGCAGCTTCAACACTACATTTTTGTGCTGAAGGATGGAAACCGAAAATGATAACATTTCTAGTTTTTGCTGAAATAATAGATTTAAACATAGTAGTAGATGTTGGATTTGTAACAGGTGTTACTCCTGCAATAATTCCAACTGGTTCTGCAATCTCTACATATCCTTCTTCTTCATTTTCTGAAATTACACCAACAGTTTTGTCATATTTTATGCTATGGTAAATATATTCAGTAGCAAACATATTCTTTGTTATTTTATCTTCATAAATTCCTCTGCCTGTTTCTTCTACAGCCATTTTGGCAAGCTCCATGTGATGTTCTAGTCCTGCCATTGCCATTGCTTTTATTATATTATTTACTTGCTCTTGATTTAGTTTTAAGTACTCTTGTGAGGCGATTTTTGCCTTTTCTACCAATTCATCAATCATAGATTTTATTTTGTTTTTCTCTTCTTCACTAATTTCTGCCAATACAAGTTACCTCCTTATAAAATATTAGTTTTATTTTATCTATTAACTAGTCCATTGTCAACAAAAAAATGTTGACATATATTGATATTTTTTTACATGATATAAATTTTCACATTATACGGCTTATCAAATAATGTTTAAAGAAATTTACTTATAAAACTTTTCCATATTACCTTTTATTTTAGTGCAAACTATAGTATAATAATGGAAATTTATAAAAAAAGAAAGGGAGAGATTATATGGAATACAACTTTCAAGAAATAGAAAAAAAATGGCAAGAATATTGGGAAAAAAATCAAACATTTAAAACTGATGTATGGGACTTTTCAAAACCTAAGTTTTATGCATTAGATATGTTTCCATATCCATCTGGCCAAGGTCTACATGTTGGTCATCCAGAAGGATATACAGCAACAGATATTATATCTAGAATGAAAAGAATGCAAGGATATAATGTTCTACATCCAATGGGGTGGGATTCATTTGGACTTCCAGCTGAGCAATATGCTATAAAAACAGGAAATCATCCAGATAAATTTACAAAACAAAATATTGCAACATTTAAAAGACAATTAAAAATGCTTGGACTTTCTTTTGATTGGGATAAAGAAATTTCTACATGTGATCCTAGTTATTATAAATGGACTCAATGGATTTTCAAGCAATTATATCTAGATGGTTTAGCAAAACTAGTTGATATGCCAGTTAATTGGTGTGAAGAATTAGGAACAGTTTTAGCAAATGATGAAATAATAGATGGAAAAAGTGAACGTGGCGGTTTTCCTGTTGTACGTAAAAACATGAAGCAATGGGTATTAGATATTCCGGCATATGCAGAAACTTTATTAAAAAATCTAGATGATTTAGATTGGCCAGAGTCAACAAAAGAAATTCAAAGAAATTGGATTGGAAAATCTGTTGGAGCTTTAGTAAACTTTAAGGTATCAGGGTTTGAAGACTTATCTTTTACTGTATTTACAACTAGATGTGATACTTTATTTGGAGCTACATATTGTGTACTAGCACCAGAAAGTGATTTGGTACAAAAAATTACAACTACAGAACAAAAAAAATTAGTTGATGAATACATAAATACTTGTAGTTCTAAGTCAGATTTAGAAAGAACTGAATTAAATAAAGAAAAAACAGGCGTATTTACTGGTGCTTATGCAATAAATCCTGTAAACGGAAAAGAAATTCCTATTTGGATTTCAGATTATGTACTAGCATCATATGGTACAGGTGCGATTATGGCTGTTCCAGCTCATGACCAAAGAGATTATGACTTTGCAAAAAAATTTGGACTAGATATAATCCCTGTAATTGATGGAGGAGATATTTCAAAAGAAGCTTATACTCTAGATGGATTACATATTAATTCAGAATTTTTAAATGGATTAAATAAAGAAGATTCCATAGAAAAAATGTTAAAATGGCTTGAAGAAAATAAAATCGGTTCTAAAAAAACAAATTATAAATTACGTGAATGGATATTCGCACGTCAACGTTACTGGGGTGAACCAATTCCAATTGTTCATATGGATGATGGAGATATGGTAGTTTTAAATGATGAAGATTTGCCTTTAATTTTACCAGAACTTGAAGACTATAGTCCCTCAAAATCTGGAAATTCTCCTCTAGAAAAAGCAACCGATTGGGTAAATGTTACAATTAATGGAAAGCATGGAAAAAGGGAAACAAGTACAATGCCTGGATCTGCTGCATCTAGCTGGTATTTTCTACGTTATATTGATTCTAAAAATGAAAGCGCATTCGCAGATAAAAAGCTTCTTGACTATTGGCTTCCAGTCGACTTATATATGGGTGGAGCTGAACATGCTGTTGGTCATTTGCTATATTCTAGATTCTGGAACAATTATTTATATAATAAAGGTTTAGTTCCAGTAAAAGAACCATTTGCAAAATTACGTCATCAAGGTATGATACTTGGAACAAATGGCGAAAAAATGAGTAAATCAAAAGGAAATGTTGTAAATCCTGATGACATGATAAAACAATTCGGTGCAGATAGCCTAAGACTTTATGAAATGTTTATGGGACCAATTGATGCCGTAAAACCTTGGGATCCAAAAGGAATTGAAGGTTCTAAAAAATTCTTAGACCGTGTTTGGAGATTATATACACAAACTGATAAGATAAAGGATTTGCCAAATCCAGAACTAGAAAAAGTTTATAACTTCACAGTTAAAAAAGTAACAAACGATTATGAAACAATGAATTTCAACACTGCTATTAGTCAGTTAATGATTTTTATAAACAGTGTATATAAAACAGATATATTTCCAAAAGAATATGCAGAAGGATTTGTAAAATTACTTAACCCCGTTGCTCCACACATTACAGAAGAACTATGGAATACTGTTCTTGGTGGCATGTCATCTATTTCTTATGCTGAATGGCCAAAATATGATGAAATGAAAATAATTGATGAAGAAATAAAATTACCTATTCAAGTAAATGGAAAGGTTAAAACAACTATTACAATACCTTTAGATTCTGATGAAGAAACTGTAAAAAATATTGCTCATAATAATTCGACAATTATGAGAGTACTTGAAGGTAAGAATATTGTAAAGGAAATCTATGTAAAAAATAAAATTTACAATATTGTTGCAAAATAGTAGACTTATAAAAATCTTTAAGTAATTCATAAAATATGCTATATCAATTAATATAATCAAGTAAGAAGTGAATAATTATTTTATTCAATATACTTTCACACCACCGTACATACATGCAGTTTGGCATAAGACAGCTCAGTAGAATTTAGCACTTTTAACAGTATACACTAGTTAGACTTGTATAGCCAAGTTTATCTAGTGTTTTATTATTTAAAATTTGATGTAGTAATGTGGTATCTAATATACTCCAGTATGATTTTTTTGCGTTTACATATTTCCATTCCTTATGATCATTTATGCCTAATCTTACTAGATTATCATATATGATTTCTATTTAACAGTCCGAGATTTTATTGTTAACTTCTTTCTAATTTCATCTCACGATAAATTTCCTTGTTGTTTGCCAATAATTTGCCACTATCATATACTATATAGAACTTTCATATCAAAAGTTATTGTCCATACTAGTTACACTATACAAAATAAAGAAAACAACTTTCCTTTCCTCCATTTTTATAGTTTCTCGGCAAATAATGTGATTAGTATTACATAAGAGCTATAAATTATATTGACTTTTCTATAAAGCAATTTAATAAATATAAATTTTTTAAATTATTATCTATCACTTTATTTTCCACATGATCTTCAATATTCCAAACAATAGTAAGTGTAACATTGATATAAAGTGCTTTTAATATCAATATTTTATTAATGTTCAGCTCCTTAGATACCTTATCAATTGTTTCATTTATATCATTATCGCATTTACAATATTTCCAAAATTCATTTTGTAAAAATACTACAGAATCAAATACTTTTTCCGCCACATATCCGTGCAGGATCAATCAATTTCCATTTGCTGTCATCTAAAACTATATTCCAGTGATGTATATCTCCATGTAAAACATATTTTGTTAAATGTAAATTTTCTATTTCTATCAAAAAATTTTTAGCCTTACCTATATATTCTTGCAAAAACTTTTCTTTGCAATTTGTTACACTTTTTAGAAAAATATCTTTGTACAGTGGAAGTATGTTAGAAAAACTTTCTTCTTTATTTAAACTTCGGAAAATTTTTTTATAAATTTTTAGTCTCCTATCAAAATTCTGAATATTATCAAGTTTTAACGCTGGTAATGCTTTTTTCAAAACTAGATAATTCATTCCTATATTAAAATCGTACACCTTACATACATTACTATTTCCACTGTATATATTGTAAAATTCAATTTCTCGACTTATTGTATTTCTTAGTATTCCAATCTTTACAATAACATTCTTATATTCTTTACTGTATGCATCAATTATTATATTATATGACATTATGTCTAAAATTTTAATATTTTCTAGTTTATATTTGCTTACAATATTATCTATCAAATTTTCTAAATTCATAATAATTTTTTTTGCATTTATTGGATATAATTGTATTATCCTTTTTTTACATTTTATTGGTAATTCCATACGACCTCCTTTTTTACTTTTAGCCAATTTTAACAATTATTTATTAGAATTACAAGAGCCAAAAGAATACATACTAAATATTACAATAGTATGTATTCTTTTCATTTTAGATTTTGGTAAGATTTCCATTCTCCATTTTGTAAATTTTGTCTGGATGTACCCTTCCGATAAATTCTCTATCATGACTAATTGCTATAACTGTACCGTCAAAAGAAGAGATAACTTCTTCCAATGCTTCAAGTGCTTCAATATCAAGGTGATTAGTTGGCTCATCAAAAACAAGAACATTTATATCTAAGAGTGAAAATATAACCAATCTTGCTCTAGTTCGCTCTCCTGGACTTAACATTGCATATTTTTTTTGTCTCTCTTCGTATGTAAAATTAAACTGTGCAAGCGTAGTATAAACCTTAGATTTATCCTCTAGCTTTTCTTCATCAATAGATTCAATAATAAATTGCTCTAGGTCTTGATCAGTATCTATCTTGGTATCTTGGGATATGTACCCAATATTTAGTCCTGTACCAATATCCATAGTTCCACTAATTTTTTCTAGATTGGAAAACAAAGTCTTTATAAAAGTAGACTTACCAGAGCCATTTTCGCCAACAATTATTACCTTCTCTCCGAATTTTACATCAAATGTTATTGGAGATGTTTTAAATCCATTTGGATAACCACAGATTAATTCCTTGGCATAAATCATAGTGGAACCCTTGATTTTAGAAAAATTGATATTTATTTTAAGCTTTTTCTTTACTCTTGGTCTCTCAATCTTATCAAGTTTTTCAATTTGTTTTTCGATTTTTCTAGCTTTGCTTGCCAAACCGCTTGAACGATCACGTTCGTACCCTCTCGTGTACTTATCGTTATCCTTCACGCCCTGTTTTCTACCTTTACTAGCCCAGTCCTTTTTTTGCCTTATGCTATCTTGCAACTCTTTTTTCTTCTCCTGCTGTGCTTCGTATAATTCAAGTTGCCTTTTTTCTTTGGCTTCTTTAAATTCACGATATTGAGCATAATTTCCTGGATAGCTACTTAATGTTCTATCAAAGAAATTAATTTCAAGAGTTTTTGTTGTTACCGCATTTAAGAATCTTCTATCATGAGAAACAATAAGACACGGCATATTTACCGACTTTAAATAACCCTCAAGCCATTCAATTGACTTTATGTCAAGATTATTAGTCGGTTCATCAAGCAATAGCAAATCTGCACCTTTAAGTAAAACTGCAGCTAAGATGATTTTACTTTTCTGACCACCACTTAAGTCTTTGATTTTTTTATTCCTCACAACTGGTAAAATTCCTAACCCATTAAGAATATTATCAAGTTTATAGTCAAAATTATATCCATCAAGTCTTATATACTTTTCTTGAACAGCACAAAACTCTTCAATATTGCTTTCGTTTTTTTCAAGTTCCTCCTGCAATTCGTTTAGTCTTTTTTCGAGCTTGTCTATTCCTATATACCATTTTATAAATGACGTAACAGACAGGCTTTCTTCAGGAATTTCAAACTCTTGCTTAAGGTAACCTATCGATTCCAAAGTATTTGTGTTAATCTCACCCGAATCTTGATGTAATTGCCTAGCTATTATTTTTAGCAGTGTTGATTTTCCTACACCATTACTACCAATAATCCCAGCCTTTTCACCATAATCCACAGTAAACGAAATATTACTTAAAATTACTTTCCCGCAAAAAGACTTGGACACTTCCTTAAGTTCTAACATAGAATCACTCCTTATTATTTTTTTATGTTAAGTTGGTTCTTCGCTGTCAATGCAACAACTTTTTTAACAAACATTGTTATTGTCTCATTCAATATTCTGTTATTATCATCTTACAATTATTTTTTATCAATTAATTATTTAAGAAATTAAATCTATATTGGTCCCAAAAATCAGAAATATATAATAGAGTGGAAGCATACTTTTTTGGCTAGCTATAAAACGTAACAAGTTGTTATCTTCTTTTAGATTTATCTATATTAATCTCTTTCATATTCATTTAAATACCTAGTTTTCTTCTTATTGTTTTCTATATACTTCAAATATTTTTCTCACTTTTTATAAGATGCCAAAAACTCCTGATTTTATGATTTTATTTATTTCTTCAACACTTGTAATTTTATAATCTGCTACCTCATCTGGCTCAATTATTATTTTATATTTGTTAAATTTCATCTCTATGCTATATAAATTAAAAAATGCCCTTTCTTTTGAATTCACTCAAGTGACATAATTTTTAGTTTTTTATATCTTGTCCAACTTTCTCTCTTATTTCATCTAAAATTTCCTCTAAACTTGTCTATCTTGCTTTTTTTATGCACTTATATTATTGCCAATAATCCAGCACTTTAAAACGCTTTTGTATTAAAATTTACTTTCTTTGCCTGTAATTGAAATATTGTAACATCAATATAATCCCCCTCTCCTTTGTAAATAGTACACCCAGTTATTTTTTATTTTTATTATACAAATCTCTTTTTTCAGTTTCCTCATCTAGAAATTTTTTTATAGAATTTATATCTTTTAAGTCCTTAGGTCTATTCATTCTTTTTTTAAATTCTAATACTTTTTCCAATTTTTCTACTGGATAACCCATTCTAAAATCTCTAACAAAATTTTTCTTATCATTTACAACAAATTCTACAAGTTCATTTAACTTATAAAATCCGCATTCATTTTTATCTTCTTCCTTAATTCCGTATTTTTTCTTAAAAATTTCAAATAGCTCATTTGAAATACATAAATCTAAGTCTCCAACCTTATCTCTTAAATCATATAAAGCTAAACATCCACTCGATAGAATATAATATTCATCCTTTGGCAATTCTAATTTTTCAATTAATTCAATTAATTCTTCTTTATTCATAACAAATTTCTATGATATATTTAAAAGTCTTAAATATACCATACTCTCCTTTCTTTAATTATATATTCTTACATTATTTCTTCAAAAACCTTTTTTGTCTTTATTTAAATCATATACTTTAAATATATTTTCTTCAATATATTTTTTTAATTCTTTATTAACTAAATTTTCGTTCATTTTTTTCTCCTAATATACTTTAAAATTTTATCATTTTATGACCCAGTTGATTTATATTTTCCCACTCCTATATTCCATACAATATAACATGGGATTATAAAAAGCACTGATATAACTGGGCAAAACATATATAGTTTATTATCTGTTTTTCCGATTACATATAGTAATGGGAAATAATTTACAAAAGCAAGTGGCAAAATATATGTGAAAAAGTTTTTTACATATTTATGATAAATACTTAAAGGGTATTGTGTAAGATCTCTTGCACCATCTGTAAAAATATTCATTATTTCTAAGCTTTGAATTGTAAAAAATGTAATTCCTCCTTTTAGGATAAATAAACTTCCATAAATCACAATTGTTCCACATATCATCATTATAATTGTAAATATTTTATCTATTTGTAACAGCTCATTATTTAGTGTTAAAAGAACTATAAGTGTTATAAATGCAGCTATTGCCTTTCCTATTTTTTCAAATTCTATCCTTCCTGCTAAGACTTGAAAAATTAATCCCTGAGGTCTTGTTAAAATTCTGTCGAATTCTCCATTTGAAATCATTTTTTCAAACTGATCAAATCCTCTAAAAAAGCATTCTGAAACGGAAAATCCTACAAGTGATACTATAAAGCAAATTAATATATTAGTAAATGTATAACCTTCTATATTTCCGAATTTATCAAATAGAAAATAAATTGCTAGTATAGAAAACGAAGATGAAAAGATTTGTCCTATTAGAGAAAATATAAATGCTTTTTTATATTCAAGAAGAGATTTTATCTGAATATTAAAGTATTCAAAATATAGTTTTATCATAAATTACCCTCCTTGTATTTCTATTTTTCTTATTTTTTTACTAAGTACTGTTTTACCAATAATAGTTAATATAATAATCCACATTATTTGCATAATTATTGAAATAAAAATTTCTTTTTCATCTGTTACATAGCCTATATAAATATTAAATGGCAAGTTTTGCATATAGAAAAATGGTGTAAACCTTAAAACTTTTATTACATTATCTGGCATAAATGCAATTGGAATAACCACCCCACTAAAAAACTCAGCTATAAGCTGAAATACTAGCTTTATTCCTTTTGGTGATGTTACAAAAATAATTGCAACATAAATTATCATAATATAATCCATAACAAGTAATGTAGAAAGAATTAAGGTAATTACAAATAATATACCTGCTTTTAAACTTACTGGAAGTGAAAATCCATAAATTCCAAGTGGTATAATGTTACAAATTATTATTAAAGGTACAATTCTTAAAACAACTAACGCAATCTTCCTTCCTAATGTTTTAGCATGCCAAATTTTATAAAGCTCAACTGGTTTTATTAATTCCATTGAAATAGAACCATCTTTTATTTGTTCTACAATATTAGTATCCATGCTCCACAAGTTATATAACATATATAATCCTTGCTGAAGCCATATATATGTAGACATTTGTGAAATTGTCATTGTATGATTTGTTGAACTGTTTAAAAATACAGTATATAGCATAATATACATTGCTCCCCATGTTATCTGGGTTAGTACACCTGCTATTGCAGCTGTTTTATATTGTATTTCATTCAAAAATTTAATTTTTAAATATGCAAAATATGAAGTCATATTTTATACTCCTTATATAATCTTGCAACAATATTATCAATAGATGTTTTATTAACCTCCAAATCCTCTATTTTTGCAATTTTTGAAATTTCTACAATACTTTCAGCTAAATTTATTTTTTCTTCATCAATCTCAACTCTTATTTCATTATCATTTTTTTCTAATATTTTTAAACCTTCACACAAATTATCAATTTCACCATCATATTTTATTTTCAATTCCTTATTACTATACTGTTTAATTAATCCTTTTAAACTTCCATCTAGCAACACCTTTCCTTTTCCTATTAAAATTATTCTTTTAGTTAGGGCTTCAATATCACCTGTATCATGTGTTGTAAGAATAATTGTTGTTTTCTTTTCTTCATTAATTTTCTTTATAAATTCTCTTACCGCTATTTTTGAAACACTATCTAAACCAATTGTTGGCTCATCTAAAAATACTATTTTAGGATCATGTAAAAAAGCTCCAGCAATTTCACACCTCATTCTTTGTCCTAGACTTAACTGTCTTGTTGGTGTTTTTATAATTTCTCCTATATTCAGCATTTGTATTAACATATCTTTTTGCTGCTTATATTTATTTTCTGGTATTTTATAAATAGACTTTATTAGTTCAAATGAATCATCCACTGGTACATCCCACCATAAAGCTGAACGATTTCCAAACACTACACCAATATCTTTTACATATTCTTTCCTATTTTTATAAGGAATTAGCCCATTTATCACACATTTTCCACTATCTGGTGTTAAAATTCCGCACATAATTTTTATAGTTGTTGATTTTCCTGCTCCATTTGGTCCTATATACCCTACAATCTCTCCTTCTTTAATTTGAAATGAAACGCCCTTTAAAGCTTTAACTTCTTCATATTTTCCTTTTGTAAAATTCTTTAGTGCATTTTTTACTCCCGCTTCTCTTTTTTTAACCTTATATGTTTTTTGAATATTCTTTAACTCAATCAAAGCTTATTGTCCTCCTTCTATATAAAATTTTAGATTATTATATGTTCCTCCTTTCTTTATTTTTGACCAATCTCCATTAGCCTTAAATGCTATATTGCAAACTTGTAGCATTTACTTTTCCTTGAAAAAAGACTTTTTTAGACGCGCAAAAATACCAAATATACAAAATATGTATATTTGGTATTTATATGATTTTATTGTTAAACATTTTTGGCTTAGTCTTCTTAATATTTGCAAGTACTTTATATAAATCATATAAATACTGAAAATATAGAGTTTGACTACTGTGTTCGGAATGTTAACAGGTATCTCTCTAAATTATGTTTCGAATTATATATCGTTTTTTTGTAGCTGTCAATACGTTTTTTACAATTATCATTATTTATTGCAATTTCATAAATTAACAATTAACAGCTATCTAAATATTATCCCCTGCTCTTATATTTACTCTTAACACATGGAACTAATTGCACTTGCTGCTTCTCTACCAGCCCTAGCAGCCCATGCAACAGTTGATTTATTCCCTATTAAATCTCCACCAGCAAATACATTTTTCTTCGAAGTTTCAAAGTTTTCGTTTACTTTTATATATCCATTTTTAGTAGTTTCTAGTCCTAAATTAGAAACTACATCTGTATCTACTGAAGAACCAGTCGCCATAATAACATAATCAACTTTAATTTCATAATTACTATTTGGAATATTAACAGGAATTTCTCTTGACTCTCCTTCTTTTTTCACAAGCTTAGTTTTTATACATTCTATTTTCTCTACACTATCGCTCCCAATAATTTTAACAATATTATTTTGAAATAAAAACTCTATTCCTTCTTCTTTAGCAAATTCAATCTCTTTTACTTCTGCTGGCATTTGTTTTTCTGATCGTCTATAAATAACTGTTACTTTTTTTGCTCCCATTTTCTTTACAGTTCTTGCCACATCCATTGCAACATTTCCGTCCACCAATAATTGCAACTGTTTTCTCAATGTAATTTGGATGCTTTTGTGTTTCAAGTAATGAGTTTCCTCCAAACACTCCTTTTAAATCTTCACCATCAATTTGCATTTTCATTGGAATATTAGCACCTATTCCAAGAAAAATTGCGTCAAAATCCTTTTCTAAATTTTCTAACAAAAGTTTTTTTCCAAGTTCTTTATTATATTTAACTTCAATTCCTAAAGACAAAATAGTTTCAATTACATTATCTAATAAATCCTTATCTAATCTGAAATCTGGAATGCCATATCTTAATAATCCGCCTAATTTAGAATGTTTTTCATAAATTGTAACACTAGCACCTTTTCTGGCCAAAAAAGCTGCACATGTAAGTCCAGCAGGTCCACTTCCAACAACAGCTACCTTTTTACCACTACAGCTTTTTTCTAGACTTTCCATACAAAACTTATCTTTTAATGCTAAATCTCCAATAAAAGCTTCTAACTCACCAATACTTACAGGAGAAGATTTTATTCCTCTAACACAAGAACCCATACATTGACTCATATGTGGACATATTCTACCACATATTGATTCTAAAACTGTAGTTCTACTAAGTATTTTATAAGCCTTTTCATATTCTTCTTTTTTTATACATTGTATAAAGCTTGGTATGTCGTTTTCCATTGGACATCCTTTTTTGCATGGTTTAACTTTACAATTTAAACAAAATTGTGCTTTTTCAATTATATCTTCCATAGAAATTCCTCATTTTCTTTATTTAATCTTGATTAATTTTAATATCTATTACTAATAATGTCAACGATGCTTATATAATAAAAACGTATTTATTAGCAAATATAAGTAAGTTAGATTTTTCAAACTTTAGTAACTATTATATTATAATAATTCCATTGATTTTATCATATCCTTATATTATAATAAAAGCAAATCACAAAGGGAGAAAAAATTAATGGATATAGAGAAACAATTAAAGATGTCACGGAATAGAAATAATTTCTGAACTTGATGTAGAAAGTAAACAATCAATTGCTAAATACATATCATCTAGAATATGTACAACATTTCCAAAACTTCGTTTAGAACATGAAGACCTATTTAACGAAATAATAGCTATGCCAATGTTTATAGCCAATATGCCTACTGGTCTTGCAGAAGCATGCTACTTTTATGAAAACTCTGGTATATATTTTAGAGATGGCATGGGACTAAATGACCTTAAAAAATTTGCAGTACATGAAGTAATTCATCATATTCAAGAAGTAAAAAATGAGAAAAACGAACTTGTACAAATGGGGCTTTCAAATTATAAAAACGGCAAAGGCACTTGTATAGCATTAAATGAAGCCGCTGTTCAGATTGTTAGTTCTTGTGTATTAGAAACAAAACTTGAAACCGTAAAATATTATGGAATAGAATTTTCAACAATTAGTCCAGATTGTTACCCTCTTATATGCAATTTGTTAAGTCAAATGTGTTATATAGTCGGGGAAGACTTACTTTATGACAGTGTTTTCTATAGTACTGATAAATTTAAAAACAAATTCATTGAACTTTGTGGTAAAAATTCATTTAATATTATTAAAAAAAATTTTGATTTATTATTGCAATTAGAAGAAAAAATAATTATTTTAAATAATAAATTTGAAGATGAAAACTGTCCAAGTAAAAAAGCTATAAAATATCAATCAATAATAAATATATACAAAAATAA
>USCV01000021.1 GCA_900553225.1 uncultured Clostridium sp.
CCATAGCTAGAAGCCTTTAGAACCCCGTGTATAACACGGGGTTTTCATATACCAATAAAAAGAATATAGCCACTGCCCAGAGCGGTTATATTCTTTTTGTTTTTAAATTTAAAATCTAAACTTTATTACATTCCTAATAATTTAACTTCTATATCAATCATTTTATATTTTCTAGTTGTTTCGTCAATTTTAAACCCAACAAGTGTCTTATCTAACGTTTCTTGATTTTGTCTTAAATCAGTAGTAAAATAAAGTTTTATTTTGGGAAGTTCTAATTTATTCATAACAATTTCTTTAAATGTTTCTGCAATATGTTTATCATCTTCACAAATGATTATTAATTGTGGAATATTACTAAAACCTGAATCCATTACTTGATAATTCTCATAAAAATCATAATATAATTTCATCTTATCAACTAACTTCTTTTTCCAATCTTCCTCTCTTCGAATTACCTCAAATAAAAAGTCAATTGATTTGCCATTTTTAGTTAAGCGTATACTTCCACCTGTGGCCTTAAAAATTTTACCAGATTGTTTGGCTGTAATTGCTGGCTTTGGAACATAACTTTCAAATGCTTTAACTTTTCTTAAATATGCTATAATTGTTTGGTTTCCAGCTAGTCTCTTTTTTATCATTGCAACTGGTTTTGTGTTATCTGTTGGTTGCCATTTGCATTCTTCCCCTCTAGAATTTAGCAAATATTTTCCCATTTTTTCTAAACAATATACACGATATATTCCCTTTCCTTCATCAGAATTAAAATAATAACGTGTAAGAATCTTACATTTCACTAGTTGCTCTAGTTTGTTATTCAACTTATCTTGTGACTTTACCTCTTCAATTCCTTTCCATTGTAATAACAAAAATAATTGTCTTGATGTTATAAATTCAAATTCATTTACTAAATTTAAAATTTTAAAATGTAAATCATTAATATGTCCAATGTTTATTTTATGAATTATTTGATTCATTGAAACATATCCATCTTTTCCATCAAAAACTTTAATTTCTCCTTCTCTAATTGCAAAAGGAGATACTGTAGCTTTAATTTCGCTATCTTCTACCATGTTCTTTCAACCTCCATTTTTTATACAAATAATAATTTAATTTTTTTTCTTTCAGGTATTATTTTTTTTATATAAACACAGACCTTGTTTCCATATTCTATTCCTTCTTTATATTCAGCCATTCCAACAAGATTCGGTTTTAATTCCACAAATATTCCATTTTTATTTTTCTCTATTTCTTTTGCAATACCTTCAACTATTGTACCTGCCTTAAAGCCTTTTACATTTTCTTCCCAAGTACCTAATAATTCCTTATATGTTAAAAATATTCTTTCATTTGTTCTATCGATTGATTTTATCATAACTTCTATTTTTTGTCCAATTGATAGTCTTTCTAAAGGACTTTTTATTCTTGCAATTGATATATCTTCAATATGTAATAGTGCTACAACGCCACCACCAATTTCAATAAAGGCTCCATATGGTTTTATACTTTTTACTATTCCTTTTACAATTTGTCCTTCTTTCAGTTCCACTTTCATCCAAGACATTGCTTCCTTTTCTACTTCTTTTCTTGATAAAATAAAATCATTATTATTGTCAAATTCTTTTACTTTAAATTGAACAAATTTGTTAACCTTATTTTCACATATTTTTGGCTTAGTAATTCCCATTTCGTCTACATTAATAGCTTCAACTTCTGCTCTAGGAATTATTCCTTTTATATTGTTTTCTAAATTTACATACAAATTATAATTAGAATCGCACTTACTTACAATACCTTGTAGTATATCTCCTGTTTTAATTGCATTATTTAACATTTCTTTTGTTATAGGAGAAACATCCTCAATCCATCCTTCAGGAATAAACTTTTCATTTTTCAATTTCTTTGTCTCCTTTTTCTTTTGTTTATTGCTTCTATTATATAATTAAAGCGTCACTTTTACAATACCTTTTTACTATCTTTTAGATAACTTACCTCTTTTCTACTAAGGTATCTCCATTCTCCAATTTTCAAGCTTTTTAAATCAATATTTTCAATTTTGCTACGATGTAGTGCAAGCACTCTTTTTCCGAATTGCATTGCACATTTTTCTAACTTCTCTATTTTTACCTTCATGTATAGTAATTTCTATCCTAGATTTATTGAATTCTTTATCTATCTTTAATATTCTTACTTTTGCTTTTCCTGAAACATAATCTTCAATCTTTACTCCATTCTTTAATGAACTTACATCATCTTCAGTTACAATTCCTTTCACAGTAACTTGGTATGTTTTTTCTATTTCATGCTTTGGGTGTGTAACTTCATATATAAAATCGCCATCATTTGTTAAAATTAATGCTCCAGAAGTATACATATCTAATCTTCCAACTGGCAAAAGTTTCTCTTTTATATCTTTTACTAAATCTAATACAGTAGGTCTTCCAAATTGTTCTTTTGCTGTTGTAACATATCCAATCGGCTTGTTTAATAATATATATACCTTGTTTTGCTCTGGTTTTATAATTTTATCTTCAAAACAAACCTTGTCTTTCTTAGCATCCACTTTAGTTCCAAGCTCTTTTACTACTATTTCATTTACTTTTACTTTCCCTTGTATTATTGCTTCCTCTGCTTTTCTTCTAGAGCAAATACCACATTCTGCTATATATTTTTGCAATCTAACTAATTCCATAGATTCTCCTCCTTAGAATTGTTATCTAATTTTTGCAATACTTCTTCAAAATAGTCCGGTAACTTAGCCTCTAAATGCAATACCTTACCTGTAATTGGATGTTTAAATTCTAATTCTTTTGCATGTAGCATTTGACCTTCTACTCCAAACTCATTTTTTCCATTTGAATATATGTAATCCCCTATTACTGGATGTCCAATTTCAGCCATGTGTACCCTAATTTGATGAGTTCTTCCTGTATCAATTTTAATTTTTAATAGAGTATAATTCTGATATCGTTTTAATACTTTAAAGTGTGTAATAGCATTTTTTCCATTTCTCGTAACTGCCATTTTTTTTCTATCTTTTGTACTTCTTCCTATAGGCATATCTATTGTTGCTTCATTTTCTTTTACAATTCCTCTAACAAGTGCGATATAGATTTTCTTAACTTCTCTATTTTTTATCTCATTACTCATTTTTACATGTGCTTCATCGTTTTTTGCAATTATTAATAGACCTGATGTATCCTTATCTAGTCTGTGTACAATTCCTGGTCTAATTTCGCCTCCGATTCCAGATAAGCTATCTTTGCAAATATTCATAATAGCATTTACAAGAGTTCCTTCTGTATTTCCAACTGCTGGATGAACAACCATTCCTTTAGGTTTATTTACAACAATAATATCTTTATCTTCATAAATAATTTCTACAGGTATGTCTTGTGCTTTTAAATTAATTTCTTTTGCTTCTGGTTTTGAAATTTGTATTTCATCATTATTTTGAACCTTGTATGAACTTTTCTGCTTTTTTCCATTTACCAAAATATTTCCATCATCTATAAGTTTTTTTAACATTGTTCTTGAAATATCTCTCTTTTCATCTGCAAGATAAGAATCAAGTCTTTTTCTTTCTCCTTCTAGTTTCACAATTATTCTTTCCATTGTTTTAAGAACCTCTCTTTTTTTTATTTTCACAAATCATATCACCTATAATAAGAATTGCAAATATTGCAGTTCCAATAACAATTATTATATCTGCAAAATTAAATATTGGATAATTAATTATAGGCGTGAAATCTATATAGTCTATTACATAGCCTCTAAAGACTCTGTCAATCAAATTGCCTATTCCTCCAGCTACAATCATTGATAGTAGTATTTCTTTAGATTTACTTAAATTTGCCTCTTGAGTAAATAAAAACTTTGAAACAATTCCAATAATTATAATATTTACAATTATAAACATTATCCTACTTTTTGTTGCTATTCCAAATGCCATTCCAAAGTTTTCGTGATAACTTATTTGCAATACATTGTTTATTATTTGAATTGGTAAAATTTCATTATTAAAAATAATAATAAATTTTATTAGTTGATCTATTATGGTAAGAAATATAATAATAACTAGTATTTTTGTTTTTTCTTTTTTCATTTTATTTCACCTCTTCACCTCTTGTGCTTAAGTTTTCAGCACTTAATCTTCTGTATATAACGAAGTAATCATCTTTATAAATTAATTCGTAATTAGTATCTCTAGATAATAGCATATGCAATTTTGAACTTTTTCCTGTAATAACATGTGTAATCCCATAAAAATCAAATTCATTTTCATAATAAGATGCTATACTTGAAATATTTAAAAAATCCGAAAATATGTCTCTTCCTTCATATTTGCCTTTTTCATTTTTTACTCCATTAAACTCTGGTGTATATAAGTCTGCTCTTGAATCAATAAACACGGGAATTCCTCTATACAATAAATAACTTCCGTAATTATATTCATTGTAAAGCTTTATTTTATCTATTTCTAAATTTTCTAATATATAATCAGCAGCCTTAATGGGGTATGATGATTGATCTATGAATTTATCATTTGTTTTTTGATATAACATATATGTACTACCGAAGTACTACAATCACAGTCAAAAGAAACTCTATTACTTTTTCATTAAAAATTTTATATTGCCTCAAATTACATTTTATTACAATATCTGCAATTAATTTTGAGAAAATCGGACTACATATTATAAGAAACATAGAAGTTTGTCTCCTTGACATAAATGAAAGTAATACAAGTCCTCCAAGCATAAGAAAATCTCTTAATTTTATTTTGGTATCTGTTAATATTAATATGACCAGAAAAGCTGTAAATGCAATCATTATTCCTTTATTATCAATTAAGGTTAAAGGTAGATGTTCATTAATGTTTTCAGTAGTATTTCCTTGCATTGTTTTTACTAAATATGTATATGGAACATCTTTAAGCGGCGTTAACAATCCTGAAAAAGCTGCAAGTACTACTACAACAATAAGCCACTTTATACATTTATTATTTGTAGTTATTATTTTATATGGTTTTTGCCTTTTTTCTTGTATTTTTATTTTTCTTTTTTCTTTTTGTTTATTTAATAATTCAATTCTTTCTTTTATTTTCGTTTTATTTTTTTCTTTGCATATTCTTAGTTGTATTTTTCTATAAAATACTTTTAAATAATAAATAAAATCTACATTTCTAATATGATATATCACAAATTCGGCAATATATGGCATAAATAAGATGAAATAAAATGGCCAAACTGCAACATGTAAATTAGCAATTAATATTGGTATAATTAATAAATATATCAAATATCTTTTCTTCTCTGTTTCTAAAAATTGCTCTATAAATATAATAGTTGAAGCAAACAATATAAAAGTAACAAGTTGCGCTCTTGCAGCAATGTAATCTTTAAGTAGATACATTACTAAAAGTGTAACTACTAATGAAATATTTTTATTCTTAGAAACTTTACAGTTCATAATATAGATTGCAATTCCTAAAATACATGCAAGTATTACTGTAGATATATAAATTCCAGCAAAACCAGAACAATTGTATATTCCATACATTATTAAATCGTATCCCCAATGCGGATACGTATATGGCAGGTTTTCATGCCACGAAAAGTGGTCTTGCATGTCTATTCCATTTTTAGCTATTAGTTCTCCTATTTTTACTGTGTAAAAAGTATCATTTTGAAGTGTCATAGGAGTTACTGCAAAACTAAATATAATAATAAGTAAAATAGCAAATATTTGAAAAGCTATTTTTTTCTTCTTTGTTTTTTTCATCTATCTTTCCTAGTATGTGTTAGTTTTGAAACTTACACATTCCCTTCTTGTAAATTTACATTGTATAGATTATATCAAAATTATGTTTAAATACAACACTTTTTATAGTAAAAGAGCCATATATTACTATTTGGCTCTTTTGCTACAATAAATTATAATTGTTTTTATCCTTTTATTTGTTTTGCAACTTCTTCTGCAAAATTTTCTTCTTTTTTCTCGATTCCTTCACCTTTTTCAAATCTTGCAAAGCGGATTACTTTTGCTCCTTTTGATTCTAGTAATTGTTTTATTTTCATATCTGGATTTTTTACAAAGTCTTGTTCTACTAAGCAAATTTCTCCATAGAATTTTCCAATTCTTCCTTGTACCATTTTTTCAGCAATTTCTGCAGGTTTGCCTTCATTCATTGCTTGTGCTTTTAATATTTCCATTTCTTTTTCTACTCTTTCTGCAGGTACAGATTCTCTATCTAAAAATTCTGGCTTTGCAGCAGCAATTTGCATACAGATATCCTTTGCAAGTTCTGAATTTCCATTTTCTAATTCAACAAGTACACCAATTTTTCCTTCACCATGAATATATTTTTCTACTAGTCCAGTAGTTTCATATCTTGCAAATCTTCTAATTGACATATTTTCACCAATTGTCGCAATTTTGTTTGTTAATACTTCTTGAACTGTTTTATCTTCCTCCACTATTGATTTTGCAGCTAGTAATTCTTCAACACTTGCAGGATTTGTTAATGCTATTTGTTTTGCAACATCTGCAACGAAAGATTTAAATTCATCATTTTTTGCAACAAAGTCTGTTTCAGCATTTACTTCAACAACTGCCCCTATTTTTCCATCTTCTGTTACATATGCATCAACTAAACCTTCTGCAGCAACACGATCTGATTTTTTTGCAGCTTTTGCAATTCCTCTTTCACGTAATAATTCAATTGCTTTTTCCATATCTCCATCTGTTTCTGTTAAAACTTTTTTGCAGTCCATCATTCCTGCACCTGTTTTTTCTCTTAAATCTTTAACTTGGCTTGCTGTAACCATTTTCTTTCCTCCTTATTATTTAAAATTTAAAAGAGTAGAGCAGAAGAGCTCCACTCTTTTTTATTTATCACTATTACTCAGCTGATTCTTCAGCGTTTTCTACAACTTCTTCTATACTTATAGGTGCATCTGTAGATTCACTTAAAACATCTTCTTGTTCTACTTCTGAATCTAAAGATTCTCCTTGTCTTCCTTCTATAACAGCATTTGCCATTACATCTGTAATTAATTTTACAGCACGAATAGCATCATCGTTACCTGGAATAGCATAGTCTACATCTTCTGGATTACAGTTTGTATCTATTAATCCTACAACTGGAATTCCTAATTTTCTTGCTTCTAAAATAGCAATTCTTTCTTTTTTAGGATCTACTACGAACATTACTCCTGGTACTTCTTTCATTTCTTTAATTCCACCAAGATTTTTTTCTAATTTTTCCATTTCTTTCTTTAAAAGAATAACTTCTTTTTTTGGTAATACATCGAATGTTCCATCTTCTTGCATTGTTTCTAATTCATTTAGACGGTCAATTCTATTTCTAATTGTTCCAAAGTTTGTAAGCATTCCACCTAACCATCTTTGGTCTACATAGTACATACCGCACTTTTCTGCAGCTTCTTTAACACATTCTTGTGCTTGCTTTTTTGTTCCTACAAAAAGAACTGTTTTTCCTTCTTCAGCTTGTTCTTTCATAAAGCTGTAAGCTTCATCTATTTTCTTAGATGTTTTTTGTAAGTCGATGATATGAATTCCATTTCTAGCTTGAAATATATATTCAGCCATTTTAGGATCCCATCTTCTTGTTTGATGTCCAAAATGAACACCAGCTTCTAGTAATTGTTTCATTGCAACTACTGCCATTTTTTCTTCCTCCTTTTAGTTATACCTCCATAAAAATTCCAAACGTGAAATTAGAAACTTAAAAAGTTTAATTAAGCACCTTTCTAATCACTCATTTTTATGTGTGTATTTTTTATTAACATATTGTATTTTATCATATTTTTTATGATAACGCAAGCAGATTTTGTAAATTTTGCATAATTTTGGACTTGTCCAAACACTCAATTTAATGTATTAAAATTGACTATAAAAAAAAGTTCATCATTATTTTTTTATCTGATGAACTTTTTATTATTTTAATAGTTTTCTGCTTTAATTTCAAAATATGCTTTTGGATGATTACATACTGGGCAAACTTCTGGAGCTTGTTTTCCAATTACAATGTGTCCACAGTTTCTGCATTTCCAGATTCTGTCTCCATCTTTACTAAATACTAAACCATCTTCTACATTTTCTAATAATTTTTTAAATCTTGCTTCATGTTCTTTTTCAATTTTTCCAACAGCTTCAAAAAGATATGCTATATGGTCAAATCCCTCTTCTCTAGCTTCCTCTGCCATTTTTTCATACATATCTGTCCATTCATAATTTTCACCTTCGGCAGCTGCCTTTAGATTTTCAACTGTTCCTGGAATCTCTCCGCCATTTAATAATTTAAACCACATCTTTGCATGTTCTTTTTCATTATCTGCTGTTTCTTGGAATATAGCAGCAATTTGTTCATATCCATCTTTTTTTGCTTTACTTGCAAAATATGTGTATTTATTTCTTGCCTGTGATTCACCTGCAAATGCCTCCATTAAATTTTTCTCTGTTTTTGTTCCTTTTAGATTCTCCATACATTCAACCTCCTAAAAAAATATTGTGATTAAAAATCTTACTATAAAGTTATATAAATAACTTTTATTATAATACAATGTATAATAACTTTTTTCAAGTATTTTTCCATTTTTAGTTTTTTTATACATTATAACAAGACTCTTTATAGAAAAATAATTTTTATTAACTTACATTTAGCCCATGTAATAAACCAAACAATATTTTTATATATCCGCTTTCACTTATTTTTAAGTAATTTTCAAAAGACTTATTGATTTTATTTTTATCTATGTTAAAATATTGCTAAATAATTATTTATGAGGAGGTTCAATATGGAACTAAATAAATGTGTACGTTGTGGAAGTTTTTATATTTCTCAAGATAATGTCTGTCCAAATTGTTTAGAAAAAGACAATAATGAAATTCATAATTTAAAAAATTATATATCTGAAAACCCAATTACAAATATTGAGTCAATTTCATACCAAACGGGAATAACAGTTAAGAACTTAAACCGATTTATTCATATGAAAGATTTTTCAACATTACGTAAAGAGCTAAAAAATAATACTGCTTTATAACAATCACATAAAAAAAGTATCAAGATAAAATAACTTCTTTGTCTTGATACTTTTGCTCAATATATCATTTTTTATTCTTAAACATTTTTACTCTATTATTCCTAGAATTGCCGTTGGTTTATTTAAGATTTTTTTACCTGTTAAAGTATAGCAATCCTTAACCATATTAATAATCTCATTACCCTTTCTTAAGTCATTTGCATAAACTTCGGCAAGTATATCTCCTTTTTGTACGAAATCTCCAATTTTTTTCTTTATAATTAAACCTACTTCGTATGCTATTTCATCATCTTTTTTTATTCTTCCAGCACCTAATATACATGATGCCTTACCTAATTGCTCAACTTTCATTTTTTCTACATAGCCTGAAAAGTCTGATACAACTTCTAATTTATATTTTGCTTTTTTTAAAGTTTCTAAATTTTCAATATAACTAATAATTCCTCCTTGGTTCTTTAGTAGTGTTAAAAATTTCTCATAAGCTTTCCCATTTTCTATATTTTGCAATATCATTTTTTTATTTTCTTCAATATCGTTGCCTTTATTTGCAAGTTTTAACATGTATGCTCCTAAATTTAGTACAATCTCTTTAACATCCTCTTCCATATTGCCTTTTAAAGCTTGAACTGCTTCAATTACTTCTAAAGTATTTCCAATTGAATATCCGATAGGTTCGCTCATATTAGTTAATATGCAAACAACTTCTTTTTTGCACAATTCACCTATTCTTATCATTAATTTAGATAATTTTTCTGCATCTTCTTTTGTTTTCATAAAAGCACCATCTCCAACAGTAACTTCCAAAACAATTTTATTAGCTCCTGCAGCAATTTTTTTGCTCATAATACTTGAAGCAATGAGTGCAATATTGTCTACACATGCAATCGAATCTCTTAGTGCATATAACTTTTTATCGGCTGGAGCCAAATTTAAAGTCTGACCCATTAAACTAATTCCATCTTTTTTAACATTTGATATGAATTCATCTATATCAATTGCTGTATTATATCCTGGAATAGATTCTAATTTATCTCTGGTTCCACCTGTAAATCCTAATCCTCTACCTGACATTTTAGCAACCGGAACACCGTAAAGATGCAATAACTGGCATTAAAATCAAAGTAATTTTATCTCCTACTCCCCCTGTACTATGTTTATCTACTATGTTATTTCCTATAGCTGTTAAATCTAATACCTCTCCAGAGTACGCCATAGCTAAAGTTAAGTCTGTAATTTCTTGGTCAGTCATTCCATTAATATAAATTGCCATAATTAAGGCAGCTGCTTGATAGTCTGTAATATTTTCATTTGTATATTCTTTTATGAAAAATTCTATTTCTTCTTTTGTTAGTACTTGTTTGTCTCTTTTTTTTGCAATAATATCTAATATGTTCATAATTCATCTATCCTTTCAAAATATTCTTTACAAAACTATGTCTATGTAATGGACATAACCCGTATTCCTTAATTGCTTGAATATGCATCGCTGTTCCATAGCCTTTATGTTTTTCAAATCCATATTGAGGATAAACTTCTGCCCATTGTCTCATTATTCTATCCCTTGTAACCTTTGCAATTATAGATGCACAAGCAATGCAATAACATTTTGCATCTCCCTTTACTATGGATTGATATGGAATTCTAAAAGTATCAATATTGGTTAATGCATCTACTAATATAAACTCTGGTTTAACTTTTAAGCCCTTTATAGCAGTGGTTAATCCTAATTTTGTAGCATTTAAAATATTAATATTGTCTATTTCTTTTTGATCAATTATTCCAACCTCATATGAAATAGCAGTTTTTGTAATTTCTTCATAAAGTTTTTCCCTTTTCTTTTCAGAAACCTTTTTAGAGTCATTTACTCCTTCAATCATAGAATCTTTAGGCATAATAACACAAGCTACAACAACTGGTCCTGCAAGTGGTCCTCTTCCTGCTTCATCAATTCCTCCGATTAGTTCTATTTTTTTTTCATAAAATCCTTCTTCTATTTTCTTCATTTCAGTTAATCTTAATAATTCTTTTTCTTTCATCATTTGCCTCCGCTTTTTGTATTATTTTGTATTATATAAATAAGTAAGTTATTTTTCAAGTATTTATTTATAGATGATATAATTATAAGAAAAAGCCTCAATCATTTACAATTTTTTCACAAATTTTTCACATAATTATTGTATTATTACTATAATTTAGGTTATTATATTAGTAACATTTTAGGAGGTATTTTATGGAAAATAATGAAAACAATAATTTAAATCAAAACAATCAAAATATTAATGAAAGTAACAATGAAAAAAATTCAAACGGTCCACAAACCACTTTTACAGCTGTAAATTCTCATAAAGAGAAAGCAAAAGTTGGTTTTGCAAAAGGTGTATTATTGCCATTTTGTTGTGGAGCTTTAGGTACAGTTCTTGTAGTTGGAACATGTTTTGGAGTTCCTCAAATTAAAAACAAACTTTTCCCAACAGCTACAGTTATTGAACAAACAAAAGATAATAAGGAAAATAACAATTCTAATGAATCTACATCTATAAATAACAACTTAGTATCTATATCTAATTATTCGGAAACAGGTATTAGTGTTGCAAATAAAGTCTTACCTTCAATTGTAGGAATAAAAGTTGAATATTCAGTAAACTCTATTTTTTATCGTAATTTAAATTCAAATCAAACTGCATCAGCTGAAGGTTCTGGAATAATAATAAGTGAAGATGGATATATATTAACAAATAATCATATAATTAATTCTTCTTCTTCTTCATCTTACTATGAATTAGGAAAAGCAACAAAGGTTTCTGTATATTTATATAACGATACTACAGAGTATGAAGCACAAGTTATTGGTACAGATGAGCAAACTGACTTAGCTGTTATAAAAATTAACAAAACAGGGTTAACAGCAGCAGAACTTGGTGATTCTGATTCTGTTCAAGTAGGAGATTTTTCTATGGCAATTGGAAATCCTCTTGGACTTCAAAGTAGTGTAACTGCAGGAATGATTAGTGCTGTTAAACGAGAAGTTACAGATTCTGACGGTAAAAAATATAAATTAATTCAAACAGATGCCGCAATAAACTCTGGTAATAGTGGTGGAGCATTAGTAAATAGTAAAGGTCAAGTAATTGGTGTTAACACATTAAAATTATCTGGAACAGGAATTGAAGGTATGGGATTTGCCATACCAATTAATGATACAAAAGAAATTTACTCTCAATTAATACAATATAGTAAAGTTAAAAGACCTTATATTGGAATTGGTGGTATTGATTTAACAGAAGATTTGGCTAAAGCTAATAATCTTGTAGTTGGTGTATATGTTCAATCTGTTGAAGATTTTTCTGCAGCACAAAAAGCTGATATTAGAAACGGTGATGTAATAATTGAAGCAGATGGACAAAAGATAAAGACTATGAATGAACTTAATGAATTAAAGAATAAGCATAATATTGGTGATGAATTTAAATTAAAAATAAGTAGAAATGGTACAGAAAAAGAAATTACTCTTACATTACAAGAAAAGCCTTAATTTTACCAAATGTAATTTTCTAATAAATCACATTTAGTTCACAAAATGAACAAAATTAGATGTTATATTATAATTATAGTTAGTAACTTAAAAATATTACTCCGGTTACTAACCAAAAATAGAAAACATCCCCTTTTATTTTTAAAAACGACTATTTTGATAGTCGTTTTTTCCATACTCATACAAAAAAAACAGAAGCATTTTAAATTTATAACTTCTGTTTTTTATTATATATCGTAATATTCAAAATTTTTGCTTTATTTATATACATATTTTTGCGGATTAATTTGATTTCCATTTTTTCTAATTTCAAAATGTAGATGATTTCCAGTTGAACGTCCGGTTGAACCAACTGCTGCAATCACATCACCTGATGATACTGTTTGGCCTTTTTTAACATATATTTTACTACAATGTCCATAGTATGTTTCAATATTATTTCCATGAGATATAACAACAAGGTTTCCATATCCACCTGTAGTATATCCGGGCAAATGTTACAGTTCCATCTGATGCTGCCTTAATTTGTGTTCCATTTGGTGCACCAATATCTATTCCCTTATGTGCACTTGTTCTAATACTTTCTTTATTTCCAAATCTGGATGTAATTGTTCCAGAAACCGGTTTTGTACTAAAACATACACCTTCAAATGTATTAGAATTACTTGTTGCAACCTTTTTAGCATTACTACTAATATTATTTTTAGTTTCTGCAACTTGTATACTATTTAATTCATCAAGATTAGTTGTATAAACTTGACTAATTGCTAAATTAAGTTCATTTTTAGATTTGTTTTCTGATTTTAATTTATTTACAACTTCTTCTGCTTCTTCTAATGTATTAGCATAGGATTTATTTACTCCATCTAATGTTACAGCATACATTTCATAAGTTGTTTCAGAATTTTCTTTTATTTTAGCAATAATTTTTTCTTCATCTGTATTTATAGATTTGTCTACTAATTTTAGCTCAAAGCTTGGTAGACTATCAAGTGTTACAAAAGCAACATTTTTTTCATTAGGATTAAAAATTTCATCTTCTATCATTTTCTCAAAACTTTTTTTGTTTTGCACATATCCGGCTGTTTCACCTAAATAAGTAACTTTATATATTGGTTTATATTTTAAACAAACAACACCTGCAATCATACAAAATGCTATTATTAAGAAAATGATGAACTTCATTGATTTTTTCGTATAATACAATAATTTATTCTTTAAAATAAAAATCCACTCTCCTTTTTTTTGCTTAACACAAATCATATTATAACATATATTGTTAATGATTGCAAATTTTATATTCCGTCAATTTTTTCCAATAAAACCGTTGCTATCGCAAATTTTCTCATAAAAACTATTTTTATATAATATCTCTTATCCAAATTTCATCTCCTCTTTCGTTTATATACCTTAAATTTGGAAATATCTTTCTCATCTTTTTATTTGGAAAAATTTTATTTTCTATATTGGTTATAACACTATTTTTATTATTTTGATTGATTCCATAATAAGAACTTATTGCTCTTTTTTTATAACTTTGAATTCCCCAAACTGTACAAATAATATCAATAATAACAAATACTATAATTGCAATATCTAAAATTTTAAAATATCTAATGTTAAAACTATTAATGCCTTTATCTATGCAAGGCTTTACAACTGCAATTAATAAAAGTGCTAGTATACCCCAAAATATTGTATATGTAATACATATTCTACCATTTAAGTTAAATTTTAAATATGAATAATCCCAAAATCTAGTTCCATAAAATGCTTCTAATACAAAACTCATTATATATTCAATTGCACTACCACAAATTCCACCATAAACAAATAATTTAAACTTATTATTATAAAAACTATTAAGAATTATAATTAGTAGTGTTGCCCCTATTCCATAAACAGGACAAAAGGGGCCATAAATTAATCCTTTTCTGCTCTCCCAAACTCCTGTTGTAATAAAACAAAACAGCGTTTCAATTATAAGACCAATTACGCTAAATATCAATAAATACCATATTATTTGATGAATAGTTATTTTATTTTGTTCTTCCATTTATTTCTCCTATAATTTATTAATCATTAAAATTATATCTAAACAATATCAAAAAATCAAGAGAAGATATTATAAATTTCTTCTCTTGATATAAAGAGTTACCTTAATCTTGATGTATTACCTTAGAATCTGTATATATTACTTTTCCAAATTTAATTTCATTAAATTTTTTTTGAATTTCTATGATTATTATAGGTAATATTGATATTCCTGCTGTATAAAACCACTGAGTCATTGTAAGTGGTACTAATTTAAAGTAAGAAGCCACTCCTGGAATAATTACAACTCCTATTTGTAATATAGCTCCTAAAATGAAAGCACCGGTTAAATACTTATTCTCAAAAAGTCCTGTTTTTAAAATCGATTTTTCACTTTTTATATTAAAACTGTGAACAAGTTCCAGCATTCCTAATGATACAAATGCCATTGTTCTTCCAACTTCTAGACCAAACATTTTATTTCCTAAACTAAATGCAAATAATGTAAGCATTCCTAGCATAATTCCCTCTGTAAAAATCTTTCCCCACAAGCCATCAGCAAATATTCCTTTTTTAGGATCTCTTGGTTTTTTATTCATTATTTCCTTATCCATTGGTTCTAAGCCTAATGCAATGGCAGGTAATGAATCAGTTACAAGATTAATCCATAATAACTGAATTGCAAGTAGAGGGGACTTAAGTCCTAATACTAATCCCATAAATATTGTAACAATTTCTCCAATATTAGTTGCAATTAGAAAATGAATTGCCTTTTTTATGTTTTCAAATAAATTTCTTCCTTCTTTTACAGCTTCTACTATTGTGCAAAAATTATCATCTGTTAAAATCATATCTGAAGCATTTTTTGCCACATCCGTACCATTCAGTCCCATAGCAATTCCTATATCTGCATTTTTTAGTGCTGGCGCATCATTAACACCATCTCCAGTCATTGCAACCACTGCTCCTGTACTTCTAAATGCTTTTACTATTCTTACTTTATGCTCAGGTGAAACTCTAGCAAAAACGGAATACTTCATTATTTCCTTTTGTAATGTACTATCTTGTATTTTGTCAAGTTCAGCTCCAGTAATTGCTAAATCATTTTTCCTTAATATTCCTAAATCTTTTGCAATCGCTCTGGCAGTTGCTATATGATCTCCTGTTATCATAACTGTTTTTATTCCTGCTCTTTTACATTCTTTAATAGCCTCTTTTACACCTTCTCTTGGAGGATCAATCATTCCAACTAATCCTACAAAAATTAAATTATTTTCTATTGAACTCGAATTAACCTTAGTAGGAAATACATCTGTATCATAATAGGCAACTGCTAATACTCTAAGTGCCTCATTTGCCATTTTGTTATTTTTTTCTTCTATTTCATAAATTTTATTGCTCGTTAATGTTAATACTTCATTATTCAATTTATATCTATTACATCTTTTCAATAATACATCTGGTGCTCCTTTTGTAATAACTCTATATTTTGAACCATTCTTATGTATTGTTGTCATCATTTTTCTTTCTGAATCAAACGGAATTTCTTCAACTCTATGCATTTGTTCTTCTAATGTTTGCTTACTTATTCCCATTTCATTTGCTTTATTTACTATAGCAAGTTCTGTTGGCTCTCCACTAATAATTTCCCTTCCCTTTTCATTTATAATTTGTACATCTGTACACATTGATGCAAGTTCTAAAATAAATTTTTTTTCATTGTTTTGAATATTAAACTCATTTAAATTTTCTATTTTAATTACTTGCATTTTGTTTTGTGTTAATGTACCTGTTTTATCTGAACATATAACACTACTACTGCCTAGTGTTTCTACTGCTGGAAGCCTTCTAATAATACTATTTTTCTTTGCCATTTTTGTTACCCCAATTGATAACATAATTGTAACAATTGCAGGTAATCCCTCTGGAATAGCTGCAACAGCTAATCCAACTGATGTCATAAACATTTCGGTTGGTGAAATTTTCTTAATTAGCCCTATAATAAAAATAAATACGCATATTATTAAACATCCTATTCCAAGGTTTTTTCCAACTTGGGATAATTTTTTTTGAATTGGAGTTTCTGGCGCCTCGTCTGTAATTATCATTTTGGCTATTTTTCCCACTTTTGTATTCATTCCTGTTTCCGTTACAACAGCTTCTGCATGCCCATTTACAACAACTGTTGTTGCAAATGCCATGTTAATCATATCTCCTAAAGCTACATTTTCATCAAACACTACATTTTCATTTTTTAATATTTCTGTAGTTTCTCCTGTTAAACTTGATTCTTCTATTTTTAAATTATGACTATTAATAAGCCTACAATCTGCCGGAACATAACTGCCAGCCTCTAATATAACAATATCTCCTGGAACAATTCCGAGAACTTGAAATTTGAACTACTTTTCCACCTCTTCTTACTTTTGCAGTTGGAGCACTCATTTTTTTAAGTGCTTCTAATGATTTTTCCGCTTTTGCTTCTTGAACTAGTCCCATTATTGCATTAAAAACAACAATAGCAATAATAATAATAGAATCCATATAGTCATTGCTGCCTTCCATTTTTGCTATAGCAGCTGATATAATAGATGCAATTATAAGAATAATAATCATAAAGTCATTAAATTGCTTAAAAAAGCGAACAATTAGACTTTCCTTTTTCTTATCTTCAAGTTTATTTTCTCCGTATTCTATTAGTCTTTTACCGTGCCTCTTCATTTGTAAGTCCAAAATCAAAGTTTGTCCTTAACTTCTTCTTTATTTCTGTTATCTTTAATGTTTGCCACATATTCCTCTCTCCTTTGTAATTTTTTTATATGTTGTCCATATAATTAATATATCTATATTCAATTCTTTCTTACATATGAATAAATCTACTAAATCTTACATTTATTTTTTCAATATGCAGTATATCTTGAACGTAAAAGAAGCATAGATTTTAATTCTATGCTTCTTTTACGTTCAAATTGATACTTTTAACATCTAACATTTTTCATTTATCTTATTTAAGAAATAGCTTTTTACTTTTTAAATTAATTTCTTTTCGTCAATCCAATTCTTTATCATACTTGATTCAATTTTTAAATTGCCTTTTCCTGTTGCCATTTCAATATTGGGTTTGTTTTTTCCATGATAATCGCTACCACCACTCATGAAATAATTCCTTTCTTTACATAAGTTTAACATGTAATCTATTTCTTCATTATTAAATTCACTATGCATACACTCTATTCCATCTATTGAATATTTTTCTAATAACTCATTAATCATTCTTTTTCTGTCATCAGCCCATTTATATATAAACAAATGAGGATAAAATGCAAGTCCTCCGCATTCTCTTATTTTTTGAATTACTAGCTCTGTTGATGGATAATCCTTTGTTTTATCTATATAGAAAATTTCCTGTGGATTACCACAATACTTTTTTGAAAAAGTATTAAATTCATCCCATAAATCATTTGGTAATTTTTCTTTGTTTTCAATATGTGATTTAATTTCATTGTATATAGTTACAGATGCCCATTGAACTTTTGAATCAAATTCAATTTCTTCCTTTTTTCTCATAACTAGGTTTAAGTCCATACATTTTTCATATAAAATGTTAAAATATTTAGCTTGTAATTTTTCCTTTGTTTTATCTTTATAATATTCATCAGCCCAATCTTGCATTTTGTCTGTGTCTATATTATATCCTAAAACTTCTATTAGTCTTTTTCCATAAGAACACTTTATTTCTATTCCTGGAATAATTTTTCCAGAGAACTTACTTCTTATCTCTTCATTTTTTAATTCCTTATAGGCCCTGCAATTATCATGATCAGTTATTGAAATCATTCCCAATTTTAATTTCTCGGCTTTTTCTAAGATTTCCTCTACCGTATTACTTCCATCTGAATATGTCGTATGCATATGTAAATCAATCATTATACTCTTTACCTCCATTTATTGTATTAAAATATTCCAATTCTTCATTATACAAGTTGTTCCAAGATTCTAATCTATCTACTAATTCAGGTTTTTTACTTTGTAAAATAACTTTAACAGTCTTATACTTTGCTGAAAAGTCTTCCACCGCTTTCTTTCTTCCCAATTCTCTTCCGTATTTTATTGCCATTACAGCATCACTATGTTGGCGTTCTTGTGTAGAATATATCTTTTTAGGTAATTCATTTGATCTAACAAATACACTTATAGAATCTACCATTTTTTGTTTTATGAATTCTTCTACAGTTCTCGTTACTCCTTCATATGAACCATCATGTGCACTTTTTTCAACCCATCTAGCAGGTGAATCAGTTATTAAAGCTGTACAATATCTTAAAAAAGTTGATCCATAACTTTCTAACTTCGGAACAGCCATTATAAACATTTCCACATTATATCCACTTTTTTTAAAATCACTCGCAAAATCTAAAAATCCCTGTGTATTTCTTAAAGCTCCTTCATAAATCACATTATATTCTTGTTCAATTAATGTTTTCAATGCTGCATTCTTTACCTTTTCTGTATCAGGATGTAAAATTCTATGAGTTATCTCTGGATAGTTTTCACAAACCTCTTTATAATGCGGATGTGCTGCTCTTAATTCGTCAAAATCAACAATAACTGCATTATTATTTAGTTCTTTCAATGCAATCGGTATTAACCTTGACTTTCCAGCACCAGATTGTCCTCCAACAATTACAAGTGTTTTATTTTCACCAGCCTTTTTATTGCTTGTTAAAAATAGCATTACTTTTTTATAGTACTCATTAAAATTTTCATCTGTTAGACTGTATAAATTACAAAGTTCATTTATATTATCAATTTCGTTTTGTTTATTCTGCATCTTTATCCCCACTATCTTTCAAATATTTTTTTATTGTTTCTTTGTCATTTTTATATATTTTTTCTCTATCTAGAATCAATTCTGTTAACTCTTTCATCTTTTCTTTTTCATTTGTTTCTTTATACATATCTATTTTTTCAGTTATCATTTGTGCTACTTTTTCAATTGCAAGTTCCAATCCATATTCTTCAATTAATTTTTCTTGTTCCATACAGCCTCCTTACATTCAATATTATTAGTATTATAAACTCTTAGCATTTATAAAGTCAATAACTTATTTATAATAAAAAATGCAAAATTATAATATTTCTAAATATCAAATATTATAATTTTTGCATTTACGTCAAAATCTTTAACTTGCAAATTTGTATCTAATCAATTGTTGTACTTGTTCTACCTGTTCCTACTACATCTTCTTGGAGTGATCTCCACGTATTACATCCTACAATTCCATCTGCTTGTAAACCTCTACTTATTTGATATTTCCTTACTGCTTGTGCAGTTCTAGCTCCAAATATTCCGTCTAATCCTCCTGCTTTATATCCAAGTGTATTTAAATCATCCTGTGCAATTAATACATATGCGCCTTTTGCCCCTTGACCAATTTGTGGATATCCTGCAGTAGTATTACATGCAGGTTTTCCTCTTCTTCTATCAAAATGTACCCATGTAGGCGTTAAATATGCAGGTTCTACATAGCTCCAAACTCCAGAGTTAATTGCACTATTTCTTAGTCTATTTCTTTGTGCATTAGATAGTCTTTGACCAACGTCAAACGCAACGCCTGCATAATGTTGACTTTGACTTCCATGACCTCCTTCATATGGTCTTTTAAAAGCAAACCCCACAGGTATTGGTGCACCATAAATATATCTTTGGCTATTCCAACTTTGCATTGCTCTTTTTTCAGTCCATAGCGTTGGACTTCTACTTGAGCCTCTAAATTCTCCTACTGTTAGCGTTCTATTTGTAATATAAGGCATTGCTTCTTGCTCGCCTCTATAATATACTTCCATACGATTTGTATCATTATTGTATACAATTATTTTTGCCATAAAAAATCCCTCCATATTTTATTATATGGAGAGATTTTTATATGTGATACTTTTACTATTTTAATTCAAAAGATATTTGACCTTTTCCATTATCAACTAAAACGGTAGCAATTGCTCCGTTTATAATTGTCATACTTGGACCTTTATGTGATATATCAGCATCAAAAATAACTGGAATATTATACTTTGCTAAGACACTATCCTTTATTGTTTGCTCCATTGTATAGTTTAAATATGAATTGTCGGTTCCGTTTCTTCCAAATATTACTGCATTCGTATTTGTAAAGTATCCAAATTCATTTAATTTCCATAGTGATCGAATTAACTCTTCTTTAGACAACTCACAATTGTCAAAACACCAAATAATCCCGTCACTTTTATATCTATCAATAAAACTTTTTGTTCCATCATACTTAGTTCCAGAAAGTTCCATAATTATATCTAAACATCCTGCAATAATTCTTCCTCTTACTTTAACATTTTTATTTCCTATAGTCTTCCATTTTACTTCTTTAGTTAGATTATATCCCTCAAGTCCTGTTTGCCTTTTTATTCTTTCATCTTCGTATAGCTCATAACTTTTTTCAGTTATAATATTTCCTTTTAAGATTTCTAGATTATCAATTATACTTTTATCATATTCTAACATACCAAATGTACCAAAATTATTCCCATAAATTGTTGAAATATCATATTTAGTTGTTATTGGAAATAATATACCAGTTGGATCCGAAAAACCTTCCACCCATTTAGGATTTTGGGCTATTTTTTCAAAATCTATATATGGTAAAATTTCCACTAAAAATTCTCCTCCTGCCGCACAAATTATTGCATCTATATCATTTGACTCAAACATTTTATTAAGTTCTTCTGCTCTATCTTGCGTGCTACTACTTCTTCCCATTTTAGAGGAAAATAGATTGTTTGAAAGTTGCAATTTATAACCTAAATTTTCTAAATTTAATTTAGCATTTTTGTACCTATTTACATATTGCAAGTTAGAGGCTCCGTCTGATGGTGCTGGAATTCCAATACTGCTATTTTTCTTTAAAAATTTTGGATATATCATTTAAAATCACCTCCATAAATGTTTCTTTCAACAGCTCATCAATATTAATCATTTTTCCGTCTATTATCATTTTCCTAAATTATTCTAACACATATACTATTTTGGGGCAAGTAACAACTTTTACTTCTTATATAAATTGAAAACAATAAAAAACTGACCTTTTTAGATATTGGTCTTCTCTAAAAAGTATCAGCTTTTATTTATAAAAATTATTTCTGAATTTCTGATGTTTCTCTTTGACTTTGTTGTTGCGCAGCTTCATTTGCCTTTTGGTGATCGATATTATGACCTCCGTAAAATTTTTTTGAATTCACTATCCTCATGTGTTTGGCTATCTTGTACATTTTCACCGCTAGAAATAGCCTTAATATCTTCTTTCTTTGAAAAGAACTTACGTTTATGTTCGTTTATTATAGTAGCTTTTGCTTTTTTAGCAGCTCTTACATATTTTTTATCTTTTAATTTTTGTGGACCTTGAATTTTATATGTTAAATCAAATGGTAAATCTCTCTTTTTGGCAATTGCTTCTATATATTCGCTTAAAATTAAATTTTTATCCTTTCCAATGGCATTTATTATAGCTGGATCTAATTTTTTTATTAGATGTATTGCTCTTATCTTGCTAAAACGTTTACCTTCAAATAATTGTTTACAAATCTTAGATACCTCTTTTTTCATTCCATCGCGTCTAAGCAGTTTCCTTTTGAATTCAGCATCTTCACCATTAATCTTAATTTCTTTTTCTTTTTTACCCTTTTCTATAATTTCAATATTCTGTATTGTCTTTAAACCTATGTCAGTATAAACTTCCTCTTCTGCTTTTTTCAATTCACTAAAGTTTTGTGATTGATCGATATTGGTATTTTTTTCTGTAGCATTTTGATAATATTTTCCTGTTTGATTATCCGAAAATTTCTGCCTCATTTCACTTTGATATCTAGCTATTTCATCTTTGATTTCCTGTTGTATCTTCTTTAGCTTATTTTCACATTCACTAAGCCTTTTAGCATCTTCAGTTCCTTCTGCTGGATTCTTTGCTTTCAACTCTTTTATTTCATTTTGTAACTCTCTTTTTTTTCTATAAATACTTTTACCCTTTACCATATTTTCATCTTGGGCTTTTTCAGCATCTGATTTTTCTATTGCTGTTTCATTTAAATCTTTTTCGGCATCTGATCTTTCTATTGCTGTTTCATTTGAATCTTTTTCAGCTTTTTTCTTATCAATTTCGCTTAAATCGACCTTATCTAAATTATCACTATTTAAACCTCTAATTCTCATTATTAAATATTTTAGTTCAGAAACATCCTTCATATTGTCTTCAATTGTACTTAATTCAGACAACTTTAGTCTTTTAATTCTATTTATTTTTCTTATTTCCTCTATGTATAGATGAATTTCGCCAATTTTAACACCTTTTTCAAATTCGTCAGCTATATTGGATATTGCTTTTTCATTATCACTTATTATTCTTTCACATCTTTTTTTTTCATTTTCTAAGTTTAAAATCTCATTTTTCAATTTAGCGTAATCAGTCTTTGAAACATAGTTTTTTAGCTCTTCTTCAATTTTAGCTATTTTTTCTTCTTTAAAAGCTTCAATATTAGATTCTAGTTCAGTTTGTTTACGTTCGTTCTCTTTTTTTACATTTTCTAACTCTTCCTGCTTACTTTTTATATCTGAGTCTATTACAGATATTAGTCTACTATCCATCATCTTAATGTAATCAATCTTTGTTTTTAGCTCTTCTACTTCTTTAAAAGCTTCAATATTAGATTCTAGTTCAGTTTGTTTACGTTCGTTCTCTTTTTTTACATTTTCTAACTCTTCCAGCTTACTTTTTATATATGAGTCCATTACATATGTTAGGCTACTACTAAGCATCTGCATAGCTTTATCTGAATTAAGTCTTGTAATTTCATTTTCTAAAGTTGTTATTCTCTTCTTATCTTCTAATATACTATTTCTTTCCTCTAACAATTCATTTAATTACATTATATTCCCTCCAAAATTAAATTTTTATAATCCATTAAATTAATGATAACAAAAAAAACATTTTTTTAAAGTCATAATGCCGACTAATCACCAGCCCGCGTCTTGACAACCGAAGAAAGGATTTTATGATGTCTGCCGAAGGAGAGAAAAATGGAAAGCAAAACAAATGTCATGCGGATTCTGGACAAACTGAAGGTTCCCTACGCCCATTACTGCTATGAGGGCAGCTGTGCCGTCAGCGGAACGGAAGTGGCCGCCGTTTTGGGGCAAAATCCCGCTCAGGTGTTCAAAACACTGGTTACGGTTGCCAAATCCAAACAACATTATGTTTTCATGCTGCCGGCGGGAAAAGAGCTTGATTTGAAAAAAGCCGCCGCCAGCGTTCATGA
>USCV01000022.1 GCA_900553225.1 uncultured Clostridium sp.
ATATAATTGATGGAAGTCGTCTTTCTGCGGTCGTGAACCTCTATTTCATGAGGTACACTCTTCTTTCCGAAATCCACGATACCACTTTTCGTCCGGTCCATAACCAATCTCTTTTCCGGAAGATTGAAGTAGATATCCACCTTTTCCCCTTTATCATTAAAGAGACTGAATCCCATAATCTCCGCTTCTCCGGCGGTAATCTCCAATGCCAGTTCATAAGCACCATCATTATCAGCCAATAAAGAATCAATATGATAATCATTGTCAACCGTAAATGCCGGAATCTCTTTCTTTTCTTTTCGCAGAGTTTTTATCTCCGGTACCGGAGCTGCTGAAAGATAAATTTCACCGTCTTGTGTATAAAGACTTAACTCACGTGGCAAAGCGTTAGCACTACGGAATTGCTTTGTCGGAACAATATTACAATATTGCCAGTTACTCATCCAAGGAACAGCAATCGTCCGTTCTCCAGTGTTTGAGAAACAAACGGTAGCATAGTGATCTTTGCCCCAATCCAACCATTTCGTGACATTCGACTGACTATCACAACTGAATTTCTTTCCATCAAAGTCTCCTGTAAAGTATTGAGTGGCACTTCCTCCAAAATAACATCCTGGATTGACGTTCACTATCAATGCCCATTTCTTACGGTTCAGATCTCCATCTACCGGAAGTTCCACCATGTCCGGACATTCAAATTGACAAGGTTGCACTCCGTATCCTTCTCCGAAGCTGCTCATATAGTTCCAGTCCTTCAGATTCTTAGAGTCATAGAAACGCATTTCTTTATCGGCGGAGACAATCATCACCCATTTATCTTCCGGTTCATACCGGAACACTTTCGGGTCACGGAAATCTCTCAAACCATCCGCAGGGCACAAGATGGGGTTCTTCTCGTATTTAGTAAATGTCCGTCCATTATCCTTGCTAAAAGCAAGACATTGGATCTGCCCGTTTTTGTCCCTGGCAGAAGTATAAAAAACCAGGATGCTCCCTACTCCATACCCCGCTACATTCTCCTGATCGACAATAGAGCTGCCGGAAAAGATAATTCTCTTATAAAGTTTAAATTATCTATATATCTAATTATAATATTATAACTTACTACAGGTAGTATTTCGAGTGTATTTAATTCTTTTGACAAAAATATGCTTTTTAAATGAGTATATGGTAATTCGAATTTTTGTAAATTCCACTTTAAACATAATATATCTTTTTTACATTCTATTTTATAGTTATTAAAATATATCGATAATCCTACAAAAAAAGCAAGAAAAGCTAAAACTATTAAGAATATATCTAAATTATTTCTAAAAGCTAATAGTATTAATAAAATAACTAATAGTATGCCAGTTATTATGGGATATTTATGTTCTTTAAATATTTTTATTGGACTTGAATTAATCTGCACATTATTTCCTTTAGTATCAATTACATTACGGTATTTTCTTCCTAAATTTTCTTTATAAATTTCTTTTAATTTCATTTGTACATCTCCTATTCTTTTTTATTTTTCTTTAAGTATTCTTCCATAAATGCATCTAAATTTCCGTCCATTACATTTTGTACATTTCCTACTTCATACCCAGTTTGATGATCTTTAACTAAGGTATATGGACAAAATACATACGAACGTATTTGACTTCCCCATGCAATATCTCTTTGTTCTCCTTTTAAATCTTCTATTTTTTCTTTGTGCTCTTGTTCTTTTAAATCTAATAGTTTGGATTTTAACATTTTCATTGCTGTTTCTCTATTTTGAATTTGTGATCGTTCTGTCTGGCAAGAGACTACAATATTGGTCGGCATATGAGTTATTCTAACTGCAGATGAAGTTTTGTTAATATGCTGACCACCAGCTCCAGATGCACGATATGTATCAACTCTTAGATCATCAGGATTTATATCTATTTGAATATCTTCTGTTATTTCTGGAAGGACCTCAACAGAAGCAAATGATGTATGTCTTCTACCTCCTGCATCAAAAGGAGATATTCTTACCAATCTATGTACTCCTTTTTCTGACTTCATATAACCATAAGCATAATCACCAGAAATTAAAAATGTTACACTTTTTAAACCTGCTTCATCTCCATCTAAATAATCTAATTCTTTTACACTAAAATTATGGCTGTTTGCCCATCTAGTATACATACGATATAACATCTCTGCCCAGTCTTGAGATTCTGTGCCACCTGCTCCTGGATGAATTGTAACAATTGCATTGTTAATATCAAATTTTCCAGATAATAAAGTGGTAATTTCTAATGTTTCAATATTAGTTTCTACGACTTTTGTATTTTTTATTACTTCTTTTTCCATTTGTTCATCTGATTCAACTTGTAATAATTCTGACATTTCTGACAGATTTAATAATTCTGACATTAATTTATTATATTTTTCTTTTTTACTTTTTAGTATTTTTATTCTTTGTAAAACTATACTTGAATTTTTACTATCATTCCAAAAATTAGTTTCAAGAGTTTTTTCTTCCAATTCTTTTAGTTCTTTTTCCATTTCAGGAATGTCAAAGAGACTCACCAATACTTTCTAATTTAGATTTTAAAATTTGTATTTTTTTTATATTTTCTTCTAATTCTATCATTCTAAAGTCACTTCCTTTTCTATTTTACAATTAGTCTATCATAAGATATATTTTTTTTCAATGATAAAATAAGGTGAAAATTTGTTTCCCACCTCATTCATAATATATAATATTTTTTTCAATATCTTTGGTGCGTATATTTATTTTAACGTTCTTCTTTTTTTAATTCTAATTCATTATTTAAACAATCAATTGTAACTGTTGTGTGTGGTAAAATCTCTTGTGATAAAATTTTTTTAGCAATTAATGTTTCTAGTTTTTTTTGAACAAATCTTTTTAAGGGTCTTGCCCCATAAATTTCATCATATCCATTATCTATTAAATAATCTTTTGCAGATTGGGTTAATTCTAAATGAATGTATTTATCTTCCAACCTTCTTTCTAAGTCTTGAATAAGTAGCTCTAAAATTTTAGAAATTTCACTTTTCTTTAAAGGCTTATAAAATACTATTTCATCTAAACGATTTAGAAATTCTGGACGAAAACTTTGCTTTAATAATGCATTTACTTTATCTTTTGCTTCTTTTGATATTTCTCCATTATTTTCTATCCCGTCTAGTATATACTCAGAGCCTAAATTTGATGTTAGTATTATGATTGTATTTTTGAAATCAACTGTTCTTCCTTGTGAGTCTGTTATACGTCCATCATCTAACACTTGCAATAATATATTAAATACATCAGGATGTGCTTTTTCTATTTCATCAAATAACACAACTGAATAAGGTTTTCTTCTAACTGCTTCTGTTAATTGACCTCCTTCTTCATATCCTACATAGCCTGGAGGAGCCCCTATTAATCTAGATACTGAATATTTTTCCATATATTCGGACATATCAATTCTTACAATATTATGTTCGTCATCAAATAGACTTTCAGCTAGTGCTTTTGCAAGTTCTGTCTTTCCTACGCCTGTTGGACCTAAAAACAGAAACGAACCAATTGGTCTACGAGGATCACTTATTCCAGCCCTTGAACGAATAATAGCTTCTGATACTTTTTCTACTGCTTCATCTTGTCCTATTACTCTTTTGTGTAAAATTTCATTTAGATTTAATAATTTTTCTCTTTCGCCTTCCATTAATTTTGTAACTGGAATTCCTGTCCATCTTGAAATTATTTTTGTTATTTCGTCTTCTGTTACCTTATTACGTAATAAATTATCATCTTTATTTTTTTCCTTTTCTGCTTGTTCTTCTTCTATTTCTAATTGTTTTTGTAATTCTGGTAATTTACCATATTTTAATTCAGCAGCTTTATTTAATTCATAATTTCTTTCTGCTTGTTCTATTTGGCTATTTACTTTTTCAATTTCTTCACGTAATTTTTGTACTTTTCCAATAGATTCTTTTTCATTTTCCCATTTTGCTTTCATAGAGTCAAATTTCGATTTTAATTCTGCCTTTTCTTTTTGTATGTCTTTTAGTCTTTGTTTTGAAATTTCATCTTTTTCTTTTGATAATGCTGTTTCTTCAATTTCTAATTGCATGATTTTTCTAGAAATTTCGTCTAATTCTGTTGGCATTGATTCCATCTCAGTTTTTATCATACTACATGCTTCGTCTATTAAATCAATTGCCTTGTCTGGTAAAAATCTATCAGATATATATCTATGTGATAATGTGGCTGCTGCTATAAGTGCATTATCTGCAATTTTAACACCATGAAAGACTTCGTATCTTTCTTTTAATCCTCTTAGAATCGATATTGTATCTTCTACAGATGGTTCATCTACCATTACTGGCTGAAAACGTCTTTCTAATGCTTGATCTTTTTCTATATATTGACGATATTCATTTAATGTTGTAGCACCTATACAATGTAGTTCACCTCTTGCAAGCATAGGTTTTAGTAAGTTACCTGCATCCATTGCACCATCTGTTTTTCCAGCTCCAACAATTGTATGGATTTCATCAATAAATAAAATTATTTTTCCTTCACTTTTCTTTACTTCTTGTAAAACAGCCTTTAACCTTTCTTCAAATTCTCCTCTGTATTTAGCACCTGCAACAAGTGAGCCCATATCCAATGAAAATATCGTGCAATCTTTTAGCCCTTCTGGTACATCTCCTCTTACGATTCTAAGTGCTAAGCCTTCAGCAATAGCAGTTTTACCTACACCCGGTTCACCAATTAAACATGGATTATTTTTTGTTTTTCTTGATAAAATTCTAATAACATTTCTAATTTCTGTATCTCTACCTATAACAGGATCTAGCTTCTGCTCTTTTGCTAATTTAACTAAATCTTGTCCGTATTTTTTTAAAGAATCATATGTTTCTTCTGGATTATCTGTTGTTACTCTTGTATTGCCTCTAACACTTGATAATGCTTTTAAAAACTCATTTTTTGTAATGCCGTATGTTTTAAATATTTCTTTTAGCTCACTATTTGCATAATCAAATAGTGATAACATTATATGTTCTACAGAAACATACTCATCTTTCATTTTTAACGCAATTTTTTCTGCATTATTTAAAACTAAATCTACATCTTGTGATACATAAATACTGTCATTTGGTCTTGCACCTCCCGACATTCTTGGCTTTCTACTAATGATATTTCTTATGGCATCTTCAAAATTTTCTGATACTCCCATCTTCTTTAATAGCTCTCTTATTAAACTATTATCCTGTTCTAAAAGTGCAAGTAATAAGTGCTCTTGTTCTATTTGAGCATTTTGATTTTCAATTGCTATACTTTGCGCATTTTGTATTGCTTCTATTGATTTTTGAGTAAATTTTTGAATATTCATATTCATACCTCCTTATTAGCTTTAGTATTTCAATATTTTAAGCACTATTTTATAATTTGATTCAAATTTCCTGTATTTAAACCATTTCTAGTTTACTATATTTTTGTTTTTACTTCAACCTTAATAAAGTCAATTTTTATATATTTTTCAATTTCTTCTAATTTTATATTATCTAAAATTTTTTTCATTTTTTCATACATAAGAAAAGATACAATAATAAATATTGTACCTATTTCGTTAAGACGTTATTAGTCCCAGTATACTCTTTTGCCATACTGCAAATCAAATTTACAGTATTATCAATTCCAATTGCGTCACTATTAATACATATATCATAATTTGATGGATCCTTCCAGTCTCTTTCTGTATAATACTTATAATGATTTGCTCTTAATTTATTTATTTGGAAAATCTCTTTTTCTGCTTTGTCCCTATTCATTCCATAAAACTCTGTTGCTCTTTTTATTTTATTATCCATTGAACTACTTATGAATATCTTTAAAACATTTTTATTGTCCTTTAATACAAAATCTGCACATCTACCGACTATTACACAAGAATCTTTTGTTGATAGTTCTTTTATAAGCTCTGACTCTTTTATAAATAGCTCATCGTCATTATTTAAACCTATGTAATATCCACTATTAAAATTATCTAATAAATTTCTTTTTTGTTCGTTATCTTCAATATATTCTGCTGAAAGTCCTGTATTCTTTGCCATTTTTTCTATAATCTCTTTATCATATAATTTTATGCCGAGTTTTTCTGCTACTAATTTTCCAATATATCTTCCACCTGAACCATATTCTCTTGCAATTGTAATAATAATTCTATTTTTTTCATTCTCATTTTCAATTATATTTGTTTCCTTTATATCTACGCTTGTTTGGTTACTATCCTTTAATTCTTTAAACTCTTTTATTAGGAGTGTCAATGCTAAAATAAATGCTAATCCGTCTGCAAGAGGTCCTGCACTTAATACTCCCATTATTCCATATATATGACTAAGAATTATCATTGATGGTATTAATATTAGTATCTGTCTTGAAAGTGATAAAATTGCACTTTTGGTACTTTTTCCGATTGCTTGAAAAAATATTCCTGAAGGAATTTGAACACCATTAAATATGCAAAGTAATAAATATATTCTAAAAGCCAAACAAGCAAACTCCATATAATTTTCATCACCACTACCAAATATTAATATTAATTTGTTTGGTATTGTTTGGAATAATATAAATGCTATTGTACTGATTACCAAGCTTGATCCTAATACAATCTTTAATGTCTTCTTTACTCTATAATATTTTTTAGCACCATAATTATATCCTAATATCGGTTGACTTCCTGCTGCTATACCAATTATTATACTATTTAATATTTGACTAATCTTCATTACAATTCCTAAAACTGTAATAGGAATTTCTGCTCCGAATTTACTATCTGCACCATATTTTCCAAGTAGATTATTCTCTGCTGTCATAACACACACTATACTCATTTGTGTTATAAAACTACTTATTCCAAGAGATGCTACTTTTTTGCATACATTTGCTTTTAATTTAAAACATTCTCCCGAGATTGTTATTGTTTTAAATCTTTTAATATAAATAATATTTAATAAAAACGTTAAAATTTGACTTATAACTGTTGCAATTGCAGCTCCTTCTACTCCTTTATGAAATACAAATATAAATATTGGATCCAATATTGTGTTTAATATTGCTCCTGCAACCATAGTTACCATTGAATATTTCGGACTCCCATCTGCTCTAATTATTGAGTTTAATGTTGTTCCAATCATTGAAAATGGAAATCCAATTGCTATAATTCTCCCATAAATCATTGCATAATCTTTAAGATTTTCTGTACATCCAAACAGTCTTAAAAATTGTGGTAAAAATATTAAAGTTATTAAACAGAATAATATTGATACAATTGTAGACAATAATATCCCATTACCTATTCCTATTTCTGCTTCTTTTTTCTTTTTTTCCCCTAGTTTCAAACTTAAATACGCTGATGCTCCATCTCCTAACATTAATGAAAAGGCTAAACCTATCATTACTAATGGAAATACTACATTGGTTGCGCCATTTCCTAAATAGCCAACACCTTGTCCTATAAATATTTGGTCAACTATATTATATAATGAGTTTACCAACATTGAAATAATACAAGGTATTGAAAATTTCACTATTAGTTTTCCAATTTTTTCTTTTCCTAGCATGTTTTCTTCTTTTTCCATTTTTCTCCCTCTTTCCTACAATTTTACCTCATAAACATTTTCACCAATTTATCTATTATATATTTTGCAGGAAATATTGTCAATTAAAAAAAGACATAATTATAATTTGTCATTAATTTTAATTCTTTCTTTGTATATATTGATTTAGATGCGAATGTGAACGTCTATTTTTCTCCATCTATATATTGTTCTTCTGTACTCACAAAATTTGATTGCAGCTTTTGTTACTCCATATTTATATGAAAATTTTACTACAGACTCCTTATTTTTAATCTAAATGTGATATCATCACTTATATCACATAACAAAAAGGGATCCATTTTCACGGACTCCCTTTTTTAGTTTTTAAGTTACTAAGCGATATAGTTTTCACTCAAAAAAGCGCTTACTTCAACATCGGATAAATATTCTTTTTCCATAAGAAGCGCCGCCAGTTTAGAAATAACCATCTTATTCTTGGTCACAACATCAAGAGTCTCTTTGTAAGCTTCTGAACAGATTTCTTCCATTTTTTCAATGGACTGATTTTCGATATGATTGTTAAACTCTGGGCGACCAGCAATTTTAACCAATTTACTCTCAGTCATAGCAAAATTCATAACCATACAGTAAGCTAAATCTGTAGCTCTTTCAAGGTCATTCGAAGCACCAGTAGAAATATCTCCAAGAAGAATTTCTTCTGCGCAACGTCCACCATACATAACTCGAATCTGTTTTTCCATATCCGCTTTTTGCTTATATGTTTTATAAGATTCATCAAAGAAATTGTATCCGCCTGCTTCACCTCGTGGAACAATTGAGATACAGAAATTCTTGACATCAGGTCTTATAGATGCAGAAACAATAGCATGGCCTGCTTCATGTACCGCAGTAAGATATTTTTCTTTCTCGCTCAATGGTGAACTTTCCTTTTTTATACCCACAATTACTCTCGCAATTGCTTCATCAATAATTTCATTTGTGATGCAAGGAGACTTTGACCTGACTGCTAACAAAGCAGCTTCATTTAGTACATTTTCCAGATTAGCTCCAGAAAAACCTACTGTTTTTCTGGCAAGTTCTCGTAAGTTTACATCATGACTGAACCGTTTGTTTCTTGCATGAACGCTTAAGATTTTTGCTCTTGCATTAACATTAGGCATAGGAACATACACATGTCTGTCGAATCTGCCTGGACGAAGAATTGCTGGATCCAAGATTTCTTTATGGTTTGTAGCAGCAATTACAATAACATGACTATTGCTGTCAAATCCATCCATTTCGGCCAATAACTGGTTTAATGTTTGCTCACTATAAGATTTTCCACTATATCTATTTTGAGCAACAGCATCAATTTCATCAATAAAGATGATAGATGGTGCAACTTTTTTTGCTTCATTGAAAATTTTTCTTACTCGTGACGCACCAACACCAACAAACTTTTCTTCAAAGCTTGAACCAGTTACTTGAAAAAAGGGCACTCCAGCTTCACCAGCAATTGCTTTTGCAAGCAATGTTTTACCAGTACCCGGAGGGCCTACAAGCAAAATACCTTTAGGAATTCTAGCTCCCATATGGGTATATTTCTTAGACTCTTTTAAAAAGTTTACTACTTCCGAAAGCTGTTCTCTTTCTTCGTCAATTCCTGCAACATCTGTAAATCTAACATCTGTAGTTACAGCTTTGACTTTAAAGTTTCCAGTACCAGTCATTCTTCTGACCATGAAAAACATACAGCCAAACAACAGCACTGCACTTAAAAGTGAAGAAATAGCTCCGAAAGTTCCATCAGAAGATATTCCTTCCACTGAAACCTCAATGTCATTTCCAAGTTTTCTTTGCTCATTTACATATTTCCAAAATTCACTAATACTTGGAACATAGGTAAATTTTTGTGTTTCATCCTTGAATGTGACATCAATCTTACTAGAACCAGCTTGGGTGCTAATTTCTTTGACATCACCTTTTTCAATACAGGCTACAATTTCGGAGTACTTTACTTCCTGATTTTTGAAATTCCGGGCATTGTTGTACACTGATATTAGTAAAATGATTAACATTACCGACGTTACTAGGGCAAGTAACCGTTTCACCACATTATTTCTTCGAGTTCCGTTCTTGTTATTTCTCATATTCAAGTTCCTCCAAACTGACATATAATATTGTAAATGTACAGTTTAAGTATATCACAAATTAACATAATTCGCAATACATTTTTAGTTAATAACTACATTTTGTATGTTATCTAATTTATATCTTTAATTATTTGTTCATAAAAATTATTTGTATATTTATTCATTTCCTCACATAATTTCAATGTCTCGGGTAAATAACATTTGTTTTTATTTAAAACATTTTTATTCATGTATTCTAATGTTTCTTTTAATGTTTGCCCTCTGATAGAACCTGTTATTAATGTTTTTACCATTAGATATGTTTTTCCACCTTCTAAAACATGTGCATCATGAAGTATTTTTCCTTCAATAGTTTCAGGTACTTTATTCCTTTGTGATTCCCACGCAATTTTAACTATTTTCTCAATTTCATTATCATCATACTTATTTTCTTTCAACCAGTTTCTTATCTTCTTTTCATCGCTATAGATAAATCCATGAAAATACATAGCCAAAATAAGATATTCATAATTCAATTCATAATTAGATATACTTATAACTTCATCAATCTTTTTTTGAACTAATTCCATATGCCACATATTATGCATAATATCCTTATTTTCATAATAAGATTTTACAAATTCTATAACTTTTTTCTTTTCCATTTTTTCCCTTTCCAATTATATATTATTGTATTTATATTATCATTTTTTTATATTTTTTCAAATTTTATTAGCATTTCTAAGTTTTTTTTTTTACATAGGTAATTGGTTTTCTACCTATTCCTTTTCTCTTCATATTATGTTTTTGTATGCTGTTTGCCAACCTTTAACTGTAATTGTTGATATGGCAACATCATCTTCTATTGTTGCTTTTCTAATTGTAATTTCATTCATTTCTATTTCACCCTTTTAATGTTGTATTACAATTTCTTTAGATTTAACATTGTCAATGACTGCCATTGCAATTCTATTTAGTTTATAATCAAACCCTTCTTTAAAGTTGTTTATTATAACTCTATTTGGATGATTTTTCCATAATTGTAGAAGTTTGTCATCTAATTTTCTAGCTTCTTCAATATTTTCTGTTCTAGTTTCATTATTATCAATAGTATAATATTCTTCAGCCCCTTTAGCTGCTGTTGTGAGATGTAATACTAAATCATAGCTATCTCTAACTGTTATTATATTTTTATTATATTTCTGCAAAATATCCGAAAGAACACTATTTCCAACATACACTGCTGGCTCAATGGCACTTCTATCTGATAAAATAACATATTTTTCTTTGGATTTTCGAGCTAAATTTTCAGCTTCTATTTCACGATGCAGCTGATATTTCACAATTAGTGTTGCAAAATCAATATCAGAACATTTTGTATTTATCATACCGTTTTGTTTTAATTCTGTTGCTGCTTCATTTATTATAATTACATTATATCCTAATTTTACAAGCTGATTTTCTACATAAACTAAAGCTGAAGATTTTCCTCCGCAAGGTCCACCTGTTAAGCATATTTTTGAAACTAGCATTTTATATTGCCTCCTTATCAGTATAACTTCATTTTTATACATATCAATTTTTTTACTTTTTGTATAAATATTGTTGAATTATTTTTACAGTTTCATCGTATATTGCTAAATTTTATTGTAAAAAATAATATAAATTTCTGTTTTCAAATCCCTTTCCATATTTTGTTTTTAACTCTTTAGATAATCTTTAATATATTTTTATATTCGGATAATTTTTGGCTATCTTTTATTTTATTTTTAATCCAACTATATATTAACATATCTTCTATCCTCCTAAATAGCAACAACTTCTTTCATCATGTGATTTTCAAATACATAATGTTTATTACATAATTCCTTTAGTTTTGGTCTATGTGTAACAATTACATATGTTTTATCTTTTAAATATTTTTCTATCATATTAGTTATTTTTTCTTCAGATAGTATATCTAAATTAGATGTTGGCTCGTCAAAAAAATATAATTCTTTATCAATTAATATTCCTCTAATCATATTTAATCTTTGTCTTTGCCCTGCCGATAATTTTATGCCTCTTTCTCCTACCATTGTATTTAATCCTTCTGGTAATTCTTTATACCATTCCATTAATCCAGCTTCTTCTAACAATTCAAAGATCTTATCATCAGATATTTGTTTTCCTAAACATAAATTATCCCTTATACTCAAATTAAATAATTCAACTTCTTGAGATACAAATACTAAATCCAATCTAGTATTTATTTCATTTTTACCATTTATAGTTAAACTGCCGTTTTTTAATGGATATAGACCTGCAAGAATATTCATTATTGTTGATTTTCCCTGTCCTGACTCTCCCATTATACTAATTTTGTCGCCTTTATTTAATATAAATTCAGGTATTACTATTTTGGTTGATTTTTCATTGTAAGAAAATAAGATTTCTTTAGCTGACAAATTTTCAAACTGTTTTATAATCTTCATTTCACTGCAATTTTCAAAATATTCATCTAATTGTTTTTTGGTAGTCTTAAATTTTTCATTTATATAAATCAATCTAGCTAAACTATTCAAGTTAAAATATAATTTTCCAAGTGCAGTTATATAAAATAACAAATATGGCAATGCATCTTCTCCATTTTTAACCATTATAATTGTGCTAATTAAAACAACTATATATAGCAAATCCATTAATCCTGTAAATACCCCATTTGCATTTGACCTTTTTCTCTCATTTATTTTAGTTGCCTTTAAATATTCTTCTGAACTTTCTTCAATTTTGTCATTACAAAAATTTAAAATATTTAATTTTCTGACTGCCATAATATTTTGTATAAAATCAACAAATGTCGCATTATATTTTGATTCTGCATCATTTGCTTGTTTTTGATATATATGTTTGTTTTTTATCATTTTATATTTTGTATATACTGCTAATGATGAAATAATAATACATACTATGCCTATTATTAAAGATTGCTTACATACCATTATTAAAATTGATGTACCTCCAATAATTAATGGAATAAGACTTATTTCAAATTGCCAAAACATTTCAGCAAAGTTTTTTGCAACTGTTGATACCAATTTATGAATATATCCTGTATGTATATTTGTAACTTGCTCCATTGTCATAGAATTTATTTTATTAAAATAATATTTTTGAATTGCTGTTTGAGTTTTCGCATCATTGAGATTATCAATATATGAGGCTACTTTACCCGTTATAAGCATTATAAGTTGTGCTATAGCAATACCAATTGCCAATTTGGTCAATTTATTAAGAGTTAAAGGACTTGTTGCAAAATATGCAATTATAAAGGACATTCCATAATCAGCAATTGAATATGCAGTATTAAAAACAAGAGAATAAACACATAATTTTTTTGATATTACTTTTACTAATTCTTTCATCATTATCTTTCTCCTCTCTGTCTTATATGCCAATCAACAATTTCCTTTTCCTTTTGATTTTCTTTTTCCTTTTCCGTATTATTGTTTTTAATTTCTGTAGCCCTAACCAAAATATTTTTTCCTCTATAAAACTCTTTAGTTATAATTGCATTAGGATGATCTATATTTAATTTTCTAATATATTCTTTAATATGTTCTTCCATATTGTTTTTACTAGTATAATCATTAATAAAAAATATTTTTGAATCTAATTCTTTTTCCATTTAATCCTCCATTAAATCAATAATGAATCTACATGGGTATGTTTTGTGGTATATGCATGGCTATCGCTGTTGCAATTGAAACTATCATTTCAAAAATGAAACGCATCTCCTAAAATTAGTTGCAACTTTAGATTTTATTCTATATCCTAAAGATATAATCATATCTAAATTGTAATATTTAACTTCTCTTTCAACTTTTCGATTTCCTTCTTTTTGAACTGTCAAGAATTCCTTGACAGTTGAATTTATGTCTAATTCTTCTTCATCAAAGATATTTTTAATATGCAAACTTATATTTTGTTTAGTCGTATCATATAAGTCAGCCATCTGTTGTTGTGATAACCATACTGTTTCATCTTCAAGTTTTACATCTATTTTTGTCGTTCCATCATCAGTTTGATAAATTACAATATTATTGTTATTTTCTTCCATTGTTATACCTCCATTTCTATTAGAGTTTAAAAGGTGTCAACAAATATAATCATTGTTCACACCTTTATTTTACTGCAAATTCTCAATATTTTGTGGACAAGCTATGAAACCTGAACTAACTTAATAATTTTTGAATTTTAAATATTTACTTATTTTATGCTACTTTCCACAACAGTTCTTGTATTTCTTACCAGACCCGCAAGGACATGGATCATTTCTTCCAACTTTTGGTCCTTCATTTACAACAGTCTTATTCATTCCACCTTCTTTTTCTGAAAGGTTTCCATCTACTAAGTTAATTGCTGTATCTTCTAAACTTGCATTTGTAATTTCAGCTGTATTAGTTCTTGTTACGCCTTCTTTTTTACGGATATGAAGCATAATTTTTGTAACTTCATTTTTAATGTCTTCAATCATTTCGTCAAACATTTCAAATCCTTCAATACGATATTGTACAACAGGGTCTTTTTGACCATAAGCACGAAGTCCTATACCATTTTTTAGTTCATCCATATTGTCGATATGATCCATCCATTTTTGGTCTACTACTTTAAGCATTACAACTCTTTCAAGTTCTCTTAAGTCTTCACTACCAAATTCTACTTCTTTATCATCATATATTTTCTTAACCTTTTCTTTTAATTCTGATATTATTGCTTCAGGATTGATTTTATCTGCCCTTAAACTTTCTACTTCTTCAATTCCAAGTGACATTGTAATATCTTGAAGTAATGCTTCTTTGTTTACATTATTTACATCTGGTGTATAAGCTAAAACTAGATTTTCAATGCTTGAATCCATCATTTTTATAATGCTATCTTTTAGGTTTTCACCATCTAGTACTTCTCTTCTTTGTTTGTAGATAATTTCTCTTTGTGTATTCATAACATCATCATACTGTAATACATGTTTTCTTATACTAAAGTTTCTATCTTCAACTTTTCTTTGAGCAGTTTCAACAGCTTTTGAAATTATTCTTGCTTCAACTGGCATGTCTTCATCTGCACCTAGAGTATTGTATACTTTAGATATTGCATTACCACCAAAAATTTTCATTAAATCATCATCTAATGCAATATAGAATTTTGATTCACCTGGGTCACCTTGACGTCCACTACGTCCACGAAGCTGATTGTCAATTCTTCTTGATTCGTGTCTTTCTGTTCCTATAATTTTTAATCCGCCAGCTTCAATTACTTTTTCTTTTTCTTCTTTTATTTCATTTTCAAATCTTGCTTCTAGTTCTCTAAATTTCTCTCTTGCACTTAATACATCTTTATCTTCAGTTTCATTAAATGCCGTTGCTTGTTCAATTTGTTCTGCTGAATATTTTTGCTTTTTCATTTCTTGTTTTGCTAAATATTCACTGTTACCACCAAGCATAATATCTGTACCACGACCAGCCATGTTTGTTGCAATTGTTACAGCTCCAAGTTTACCAGCTTGTGCAACTATTTCGGCTTCTTTTTCATGGAATTTTGCATTTAATACAACATGTGGTATTCCTTCTTTATTTAGTAAATTACTTAATTTTTCAGATTTACTAATTGAAACTGTACCAACTAAGACTGGTTGACCTTTTTTATGGCTTTCCTTTATATCTTCAATAACTGCTCTGAATTTTGCATCTTCATTTTTGTATATAACATCTGGTTTATCAATTCTTATCATTTCTTTATTTGTTGGAATTTCTATTACATCTAATTTGTATATTTCTTGGAATTCTGCTTCTTCTGTCATAGCAGTACCAGTCATACCAGATAGTTTTTCATACATTCTAAAGTAGTTTTGGAATGTGATTGTAGCTAAAGTTTTTGATTCATCAGCAATTTTAACTTTTTCTTTAGCTTCAATTGCTTGATGTAGTCCATTATTGTATCTTCTACCATACATAATTCTTCCTGTAAATTCATCTACAATTAATACTTCTCCATCTTTTACAATGTAATCTATATCTTTTTTCATTATTCCATGTGCTCTTAATGCTTGGTTAACATTATGAACTAATTCAGAATTCTCTAAGTCGTTGAAATTTTGTAAACCAAATTCTTCTTCAGCCTTTTTTATTCCTTTTTGAGTAAGTGTAGCTGATTTTGCTTTTAAATCAACAATATAATCATATTTTTCATTATCTTCTGCTTGTTCGAAATCTTTTACATCTTCTTCAACTATTACTTTTGGAGTAAGTTTGCGAACAAATCTATCTGCTTTTTGATATAAGTTAGATGATGCATTTGCTCTACCAGAAATAATTAATGGTGTACGTGCTTCATCTATTAAAATACTATCAATTTCATCGACAATTGCATAATGTAATTTTCTTTGTACTAATTGATTTTTATATATAACCATGTTATCTCTTAAATAGTCGAATCCAAATTCGTTGTTTGTTCCATATGTTATATCACAATTATATGCATCTTGCTTTTGTTTTGGATTCATTCCATTTATAATTAAGCCAACTGTTAAGCCTAAAAATCTATATACTTTTCCCATCCATTCACTATCTCTTTTTGCTAAGTAATCATTTACTGTAATTACATGTACTCCTTCGCCTGATAGTGCATTTAAGTATGCTGGAAGTGTTGCAACTAAAGTTTTTCCTTCACCTGTTTTCATTTCAGCAATTCTACCTTGATGCAAAATAATTCCACCTATTAATTGAACATCGAAATGTCTCATTCCTAATACTCTTCTTGATGCTTCTCTTACTACAGCAAATGCTTCTGGTAAAATATCATCTAGTGTTTTCCCTTCTGATAATTGCTTTTTGAATTCATCTGTTTTATTTCTTAATTCTTCGTCTGATAGTTTGCGAGTTTCATCTTCTAACGCGTTGATTTTGTCTACAATTGGCATAACTCTCTTTACTTCTTTTTCACTATAAGATTTAAAAACTTTGCTAAATATTCCCATTTACTTTCTCTCCTTCTATCTTATGTAAATTTACCATTTATATTTTTCCACTGTAATATATCACTCTTTACTAATTTTAGCAAGTAATTTTTTTATATAATATATTTTTTTATAGATTTTATATTGGCTGTTCTAATTTCTGCTATCACTTATACTACCCTCCTTTTTATCTTTCATCCCATCATCTTCTATACTAAAACCCCGTTTTTTTCAATCCTTTCTATCTTAACACCTTCTCTAGTATCTTTAACTCTAATTCCTCTTTTTTCAAGTTCGTCTCTTATTTGGTCTGCTTTAGCCCAATCCTTATGTTGTCTAGCAACTTCTCTTTCGCAAATTAACTCTTTAGTTTCAATATCTATACTGTCTTTAACTTCTTGTTCTTTTTTATCTTCACTAGCCTTAATTTTTTCCATAGAAATATCAATTCCCATTATTTCGTCCATTTCTCCGATTAAATCCGCATATTTCTTTGATTTGTTTTCTTTTCTAGCAATTTCCCAAATAATACTTAATGCCTTTGATGAATCTAAATCATCATTCATTGCATCCATAAATCTTTGTCTATATTCTTGTATTTCTTTGTCATCAACATCTTTGTTTGATGCAGCATGAGCCTTAACACTTTGTCTCAATCTTTCTAATCCTGTACGAGCTCCTTCTAATCCTTTAAATGTAAAGTTTAAAGTACTTCTGTAATTCGAATTTAAGCAAAAATATCTATAGTCCAATGCATCAAAACCTCTTTTTTCCAAATCAGATATTGTATAAACATTACCTAAACTTTTTGACATTTTTCCATTATCGACTAATAAAAATTCTCCATGCATCCAATAATTTGCAGGTATCTTTCCAGAATAACCTAAAGATTGTGCAATCTCATTTTCGTGATGTATCGGAATATGATCAACTCCTCCTGTATGAATGTCAAATTGCTCTCCTAAATATTTTTTACTCATTACAGAACATTCGATATGCCATCCTGGATAACTTTTCCCCCAAGGGCTATCCCACTGCATTATATGATTTTTAGGTGCTTTTTTCCATAAAGCAAAATCAAATGGATTTCTCTTCTCATTATCTATATCAACTCTCGCTCCTGCCTTTTCTCCTTCTAATTTTTTTCCAGAAAGCATACCGTATGATGGAAGTTTACTTATATCAAAATATACACCTGTATTTGTTTCGTAGCCATATCCATTGTCAATTATTTTTTGAACATAATCTATCATTTCTGGTATATGTTCTGTTGCCTTTGCTATAATATCCGGTCTTCTAATATTTAGTTTTCCTATATCTGTTAAAAATGCTTTAGTATAAAAATTCGCAATTTCATATGGAGATTTGTGTTCTCTTTCTGATGCTTTTTGCATTTTATCCTCTCCATCATCAGCATCTGAAACTAAATGTCCAACGTCTGTTATGTTCATTACATGTTTTAACTTGTATCCATCTTTTCTTATTGTTTTGCTAAGTAAATCCATAAAGATGTATGTTCTTAAATTTCCAATGTGAGCATAATTATAAACGGTAGGTCCACAAGAATACATCCTAACTTCTCCTTCGTTTATAGGTTTAAATTCTTCTTTCTTTTTGGTTAAAGTATTATATACTTTCATACTTTCACTCCTTTTCTTATATATTAAAAAAATATTAATAACAATTTACAATTCTTAATTTGTTCTTATCTAAAGTTTATTATAAAAAAACAAAGACATAGTATTTGAATTTCAATTTGTCTTTTGTATTTAATATCAACTTCTTAAATTGTAGTAATTTTATCATAATTTCCATAATTTTTTAATACTTTTTTATGTAAATTTGTGTTTTCTGCAACTATGCAAAATTTTCATTGCAAATGCAACAACTTTTTTTAACAAACGTTGTTGTAATCTCGTTCAATATTTTTGTTGTTATCATTTTACAATTATTTTTTTTATTAGTCAATTAGGCTACTAAACAATTTGGTAGCTTAACTCTGTATTGGTTTAAGAAACTCGTATCTAGCCCTTTTCTTTTTTCGTTTGTCTACTGATTTCACCATTTCCTCTATTTTACTAAATTCTACTCCATTATCTAACAATAAACTTTCATTATTTTACTTAACTGTGGTATTTCTTTTTCTAACTTATCTAATACATCAACTGTCGCTTGTCTTGTCTTATTTTCTGACTAAACACAGGAAACAATATTGCTTACACCAAAGCCATTGGTAATGGATATGTTATGAGTTTTAGCATTCGAGGTGCAAGCCAAGAGTTAAAAAATTATGTTTTAGAAAAAAACGGCTATCAATACAATGAAGATAAGACTTATAAAAAGAAATCACGTAAATGTCCAAGAGAAATTCTTATAACAAAAAAAGATAAAAACGGAAAAACAATAAGAACAAAGCAAAAGATTTAATTGGAAATGTACAAAAATATAATAAGAAAAATTGTGTTGGAGCAAGCAAATATGTAAAACATCTAGTTTTTGATAAATTTTTTTATATAATATATTTTTTTCATATTTTCTTGTTTTTAACATATTATTTATTAATCAATAAGAAAGAGGGTTTTTAAATGTTTATATATAATTTCAAATTAAACGGAAACAAATTGTTAAAATATATTGTTACTTTTTTATGTGTTATTATACTTATTTTATGTGGTTTTTCAATTTATAAAATTTTCGGAAATGGAATTTTTAAAAGTCATGTTAATGATGAATTCAAAAAAGGTTCTATAAATGAAATTAATTCAAAAAATTATACAAATGTTTTAGATGAAGTTCATAATAATTTAGATTTATATGTTGGTCAAAAAATTAAATACTCTGGTTTTGTTTATCGTATTTATGACTTTTCTGATGACCAATTTGTTTTAGGTAGAAATATGATTATTAGCTCTGATTTTCAAACTGTGGTTGTTGGTTTTTTGTGTCAAACAAACCTTGCTAAAAATTTTACTGATAATTCTTGGGTAGAAATTGAAGGTGAAATAACAAAGGGTGATTATCATGGAGAAATACCTGTGATAAAAATAACTAATATCAAACAAGTAAATAAACCTAATGATGAATATGTTTATCCACCAGATGAAACTTATGTTCCAACATCTACTGTTTTATAAATCTTAAAAAATGTATACTTATTGTAAAAGTATACATTTTTTATTCTCTATCAAAAATTGCTTTCATAACTCCTTTATCTATTAAAGTGGAAAAAATATCTTTAAGTACTATAAGAATTACAGGACCTATTAACATTCCAATAACTCCTATAAATCTAAATCCTGTGTACATAGCTATTAAAGTAAAAATTGGATGTATTCCAATTTGACCACTTACAACTTTTGGCTCTATTACCTGTCTTACTATAGACATAAATACCCATAATACAAAAATACTTATAGCTAAGCGATAGTCTCCGTTACAAGCTGTAATTAATGCCCATGGAAGCATTACTGTTCCAGAACCAAAAATAGGAAGTGCATCTACAAATCCAATTCCTAATGCTGCCATAAGTGGATATTGTACATTTAAACCTACAATTTTAAAAATATATAATCCAATTAAAGATATTACAAAAGAAACAATTATTAGTATACTTTCTGCTTTTAAAAAACATCCTAATGCTCTTGCAAGTTCTCTTATATGTTTTGCAAGTCTTTTTACCCAAGTCTCTGGCAGATGATGTTCGAGTTGATCAAGCATATATATTTTATCTGTACAAATGAAATATAATGATAACACACATATTACAACATAAAATCCAATTGTTGGAAGAGATGTTATTGTATTTAATATCTTTGTTAATGCATTTTTTACTAAAACTGATATTTCTGCCAAAAAGTCACCAGTTGAATTCTGTATAACTTGCTTTACTTCATCTGAAATTTGTATTTTGCTTATTTCAAAATAAGAATTTATGTTTTGAACCTGTAAATAAGCTTTCTCAAAATATCCATTTAAACCATTTAACATATTTGAAGCTTCCTGAATTAATGTTGCAACTCCCCAAGCAACTAATCCTGTAATAATAGAAATAACAATTGCAAAAACTAAAATAGCGCTTGTCTTTCTTTTTAGCTTAATTTTTTTCATTAAAAAACGTATGCTAGGTTCTATTAATAGAGATAATAAAAAAGCAATTAAAAATGGAAGATAAAATACAGCCAGTTTAAACCCAAGATAGATACCAATAATTGTGAAAATTAATATAAGTAATTTTCTAGTTACTTTACTCCAATAATTCATATCAAAAACCATATGTAAATCTCCAATCTTTTCTCTAGTACTTTATTTATTTAAAATTTAATTCTAATAAATACAAATTCAAAACATCTTATTACTATTTTATGTAAAAATATGGTTTTTATTCTAGTATTTTTTTATATATTCTATAAATAATATTTTATAAGGACCTTCTATATATAGAAAGTCCTTATAAGTTAACTTAATAAAAATATTACTTTACTTGTTATTTTTTGTATTGCAATCACAAATGCTTTCTAAAACATTACATACATTTTGGCTATTTATTTGCTCATTTTGAGCTAAATCTCCTAATGTTAAAATACCAATAATTTTATTATTTTCAATTACAGGTATTCTTCTGATTGCATTTTGGGACATTAGTTTTTCTGCTTCTTCTATATTTGCATCAGCATTACATGTGTAAACATTACAAGTCATAATGTCACTAACTTTAGTTGATGCAGAATCTTTGTTGCAAGCAACTGTTCGTAAAATAACATCTCTATCTGTTATGAGTCCAACTACTTTATTGTTTTCATCACAAACAGGAACACATCCAATATTATTATCGGACATTAATTTTGCACAATCGCAAACACTTGTATTTGGAGTTACAAATTTTACATCATGACACATACAATCTTTAACTTTCATTTTCAAAGTCCACCTTTAGTACAAAATTTAGGTTTTCGTTTTGGATAACCTATAAACCAGAGTCCAAAAGCAAAATTTAAATCTTATTTTATTTTGTTTTTAAACTCTAATTTTATTGTGTTCAAATAAGAAAAAGATATACAAGGTTATATCTTGCATATCTTCTAAATTTTTTAAAATTTTAAAAAGTTATCATATCCATACATATTCGTCGTTACATCCGCTTCATATTCAGATTGATATCTAGGTCTCATTGGAGGTCTTCCTGGCATTCCTGGACCTGGAAATGGAGGTCTTACAGGTGGTCTTGGTGGTCTAAATCCTCCAAATAATCTTTCTAAAATAAGAATTCTAATTAAGTCTCTAAGTAATGGATTATTTGGTCTTCTTTGTCTTGTTTCTTCAGTAATTCTATTTTCTATTCTTTCTTCTGATGAACCTGATACTGTTCTATCTTCAGAACTCTTTACAGTTTGTTTTTGAGTTCTCAAATCATTTTTGTTATCACTAGAACGAGTTTCTACATTTACATTAACAATATTAATGTTATCCGCTTCTATGTTGTTATAAATCTCCATAGTCATTTCATCAACAAGCTGGTTTGTAATTGGTCTTGTATTATTTTGGCAAACTTTGCATACCATTGGAAAAATTATTTTATAAATGTCTGGATATAAATCTTCTATATTATCTTGTAATTGCATACCACGATCATTTGTATATGTATTTGGCATAGAACCATAAAAATTTTGTTCATAACTATTATCATATGGACTTCTTGAATTTTGACAGTTTGGACAATAACCTAATACATTCCTCATATAATCTTCATAATCATTGTAATACATAATTTTATTCTACCTCCTATTTTTTATTACAATATTTTATGCGTTATATATTATATTGGTTACAATTTATTCTTCCTCACTATCTTAATATTTCTGTTTTTACTTTTCTTTTCTCACAAATAAACAAATATCTGAATTTTTAGGATTCCTATTCTTTGAATAGCTAGTTAATAAATAAATCATAAATCTCCTTAAAAGAAATGGTATATTAGCATTTTTGCTGGTATACCATTTCTTATTTATATATTCAGTTTATTATTCATTATTTCAAACACAAAATATGATTAAAAAATTTATCTCTATTTTTCTTTATCAGCTAGTTTAAATACAGCTTTTGTATATTTTAATAATTCTTTTTTGTTTTTAAATCCACAAGTTTTTGCAAAATAATCTGCATATATTGTGTTCTCTTTTACTACTCCTGTTTGTATTGCTTTGTTTATATTGTAGCTTTCTTTTGATGATATATCTCCTAATCTCAAGTATTCTGTCACAGTCAGATTGTAGATATTATCATTATTTTTTAATTTCTCATAGATTTCGGTTGTTATTATTCCATTATCTATTAGTTCATAGTCATTTTTAAATTCTACAATTTTTTTGTCTGGATATTTTGTTACATTTGCAACTCGTTCTATATATTCTGCTTTACCTTCTTTGTTTATTTTTCCTGCATTAACAGGTTTGAATATCATTATAATTATAAATATAACAGCTATTATCAATATTAGAACACCTATGGTACTTAACTGCTTTTTATTTAGCTTTACTCTCTTTTTAGTTTTAGCTCTTTTTCCTGCCATATAATCGCTCCCTTTATTTTTAAAAGAGAACTAGAAAGTTCTAGTCCTCTCTTATGTAGTATTTTAGTTCATTTTTTTCTTTCTTGTAATTATTGTTATTGCTCCAAGTCCTATTATTGACATACCTGCTATTGCTACATAAAGCATTATGTTGTCACCTGTTTTTGGATTTAAACTATTATCTTTCATTTCTTCTTTGTTTTCTGGTTTTGATGGAGTATTGTTTTCATTGTTATTTTCGTTGTTGGCTTCGTTATTATTGTTGTCCTCAGCTTTTCTTGCTATTATAAATGTTGTTTCTGCTTCTCCTCCATCTGCAAATGCTACTTTTAATGTATGTTCTCCAACTGCAAGTGTATCTACATAATCTTTATTTAATACAATTATTGTGCTTCCACTTTTGCTTGTATAATTTGAACTATCTACAAGTACATTA